>NZ_JBMMUC010000014.1:0-174151 GCF_049257175.1 Pseudoalteromonas mucoides | reverse complement strand
TGAGATATTGATTCTTCATGGTCAGCAATGGCTTGACCTACTTGGTTAGTAGCAATATTTGATTCAACTTCGTGGCGAAGCTTTTTAAGTTGAGAGTAATTTAAGTTGGTAATGTGATGTAGTATATTTTGAAACTGCTTGGAAGCCATGTTGCACCTGCCGTTATTAGGTTTCATTATATTGAATATAGTTCACCAACACTGAAATACAGCATAGCCTTATTTATACAGTGTACGGCATTCTGTCTAATAACATTATTAAAAGTCGTTTTGGTGTATTTCAACAGCGGTGATTTTATAACATACGTAATTGCCTGTTTACATTGGAGTTGTTTAGTGGAATTATTCAGCTATGTAATATACGCCGTTTTGGGGTGTTATAAACCCCCAAAGTGGTGTTCAATAAGTTGTTATACTATTTCAAATGGATCTCTATGAAAAATTTTCTGTCTAATTATTTTAAAAGTTATGATACACCGTTCGATAATGCTTGGAAATACACATTAATTGGCTTGTTATTTTCGTTATGCCTTAGTGTTGTTAGTATTTTTTTAATTTGGTTTCTTAATACGCCAATATTTGACTTTAAAGGCTTTCTTTTTAAAATAATAGAGGAGTTAATCAAATTTAAGGCTCCAATAATACTAGCCATCGTCTCTATTCTTTTTCTTTGCTCTGTATTTACAAAAAATACAGGAAGAACAATCTTGTATGCTTTTGCTATAAAATTAGTAACATCATCTTATTTAGTCCTTTTAATTACTATTTGTATTTCAACTGCTATTGTAAAAAATAGCTTTTTTGAAGGTGAGTGGTTATTCAAACTTCCTTTTAGTAGTGAATACCCGATCATGACAGTTTTACTTATAATCGCAATATGGTTTAGCACTTGGTATATGGCCTTAAGGATGAGGTTGAAACGCAAAGAACAATTCATACCCACTGAAAATGAACAATTCATTGATGTCGTGGTACATTTACAAAACTTCTTTGCCAATAAAAAATAGTATAATCGGGTAGCCGGAGGTCTCTAACCTCCAGCCCCCACACCACCCATCATGCGGGTCCACAATGGGCGGTTCATCTCCCGTAATGAATATTGATCCAAATATCTCTCAATGACACTAAACCTTTTGACGCTAAATAGTCATTGCCTAGCGCAATGTTAATTCCTTTTGTTTTTGAGCTTCGACAAGGCCCCTTGCTGGTGATACCACATGCTATGGCGATTCGTTCACTAACCCCCAATTTCATTAAACTGCGTACTTTGGTTCGAGGTTTACGCCATTGTCGCCAGTAGCACATTCTTATCCTACGGCGGATCCAATGATCTAAATCCACGGTTAGCTGATAAGCGTTGGCTATCAGTTAATAGTGTCCCCAGCCGCATAAATACTGTGTGAGGTTATGAATTTGTAGAGTCATTGAGAGCCCTCAAAAAAGCGACCGTTAGATCACATTACTTCGCTATCTTGTGCTAGCTCGTATCCAGCCTACGCCTCATATGATGTTTTTGTTCATCAGCTCGCACTTACTTTTATAAAGAATGCTAGCGGCTTCCTCCAGGCTATCTCTCGCGATTTAGCCCTTGCCATTTGCGAGTGTCTATCGTTTAATAACAGTATGTTATTTAAACGGTGATCTTCCTACAGAGGACTTTCACCTCATAAGTCAATGCCCATGTCGGGCGTACAAAAGACGCGCTACACGGATTGCCTTTACGACGCTTCGCTTTGTAAAAGCCACCGGTGCGCTTTGCGTTAGTACATTAGGAGTTTACCTACATATATGGATATTAGACAAATATGTAACGAGTTAAATAGTAGATCTAAAAACTTCCAAGTTGGTAAGTTACAGAGGCTAAGATCAAAAATAAAAGATATATCAAGGCCTAAAACGTTAAATATATTTAGTGATCAAACCATTGATGAGGATTGGGCATTTCATTCCGGTGGACGCACAGAACTTCAGTTTAATATAGGCACAGAAAAAGAGGGATTTAGGTATGGACTAGCCCTTTCACTGCAATTAAGTCGAACACTTCCTGATATTTCAGATTTTGAAGTTAAAATACTACGGTTTAATGAGTATCTACTAGCAAATACTCATGATTTAGATAACATAAAAATGTGGGTGCACTCACCGAGTGGAAGAAGTGAGATAAAGAAAATATCTGAAATTAAACTGACTCACTTTCAGGAAGGAAATTTTATATTCTTTGGCCTCTTGTGTGATGCTGACAGCATTGATTACGAACATGTTCTTCAAACGTTCGATCAGCTACTTCCAATATATGAGTATGTTGAAAGCAATACATCTTTGAACGAATCAATACTAAGCAAGAATGCTAGTTTTACTTTTAGTGGATTTAGTGAAGATAAAAAACTGTATGGAAATTATAGCTCCCCAGCAAAGAAGTTTGAAGTAAAATTTAAACATAATGAACTTCAGCTTAAACTTTGTCAGTTACTTTCCAATAAGTATGGCGTAGTAAATGTTGGCGACGAGTGCTTAACAAAGTTTGGAACAAGGGTTGATGCGGTAGTTAAAAGTACTGAAGGTTTTATATTTTATGAAATAAAAACAAACTCCACTTTAAAGCTTTGCATTCGTGAAGCTCTTGGGCAGCTTTTGGAGTATGGGTATTGGGATTCTGATGTGGTCCCTCAAAAGTTAGTTGTTGTAGGAGATCATTCTGTAAATGAAGTGGCTATAAAGTATCTTCGAAAGCTTCGTGATGAGTTTAATTTACCTATTTATTATCAGAGAGTTGGCATTAATGATATCTCTCTTAGCAAAATGTACTAACACATATGAGCCTTAACTCTGTCAATAGGCAGTAGTGTTCTTTTTGACCGTTTTTATAAATTGACGGTCAATTCTAAACCAATAAACAAATTCGTTTACTTCGTCTGTCGATGCGGCTGTTAAGCAAGTTGCTTACGGAAAACACAAATAGGGTGCGTTACGCATTAATCTTTTATTGCGATCTCATCGCAGCCAGATTTTTCCCATATCCTTTTGGGATAGCTGGAGCGCTACGACTAAATGTATTTAGAAGGTAGAGCGAAGCAGGATGCCAGAGCCGAGACATTCATCGGTTAACCTGAACATAGCACTATTCAAGGCGGCTGGTTTCATCATTGTGATCCAGTTAGATTAAGGTGCGTAACGCAGTTATCAAGTCAGGTGTAAGCGACTTTGTTTAATGTATTAATGCACGCGTACTGAGCGTCTAATCAAGACAAGTGGCTTAGGTCTGTAGGCATATAATCAGGTTAAACTTTGTTGGTTATAAAGCAATAAACGAGACACCCATTATAAAGTTTGTATTTCGCCAATTTTTCACTAATGTTTAATTAGTATGAAAAACAAACAGGGTGAAATATGGCTACTGCAAGAAAACGTCAAGTAAGTTTGGCAGATACAAAGTACTATCACTGTATTTCACGTTGCGTTCGGCGTGCATTTTTATGTGGGGAAGATCATTTTACTGGCCAATCCTACGAACACCGCATAGGCTGGGTTGAAGATAAGCTATTAGAGTTAGCCAAGGTATTTTGTATTGATGTGTGTGCTTATGCCGTAATGAGTAACCACAGCCATTTAGTACTCTATGTTGATGATAAAAAAGCAAACAGGTTGAATGACAAAGCAATTGTTATTCGCTGGCATAAACTGTGTAAAGGCACCTTGCTAACGCAGAAATACGTGCAAGGTGAGAAGCTAAGCAAATCAGAGCTCATCTTTTTTAATCAAACAGTCAAACAATACCACGAACGTTTATCAAGTATTAGCTGGTTTATGCGGCTATTAAATGAAGACATTGCTCGCAGGGCAAATAGAGAAGATAACTGCACAGGCAGATTTTATTCGCTGCCATCCACGGCGCTCACCCTTCGGGCCGCCTAACGGCATTCAAATTTATTCCCTATAAATTTGTGGGAAGGGCCTTTCCTTTCGTTAAAGAGCAATCACACGCTTTATTAGGTGAAGCAGCACTTGCAGCTTGTTTGGCGTATGTAGACTTAAATCCGATTAGAGCGAAAATGGCTAATACACCAGAAGAATCTGTCCATACCAGCGTTAAAAAGCGGCTAATATACGCAAAAGGGTAAACAACCAAAACAACAACTTTGTTTTGCAGGTATGCGCGTCAAATTGTGCCAAAAGGACTACCGTTTGAACTTAAATCGTACCTTGAACTAGTTGAGCTAACAGGGCGAATAATGCAAGAGGATAAGCGTGGGTATATTGATAATCTGAACCTCCCTTTGCTAGAAAGGTTAAACATATCTCCAGAAAACTGGTTAAAACTCACAACCCAATTTACACGTGTATTTCATAGTGCCGAAGGGAGACCATCATCACAAGCAGGTTACTGTGAAAACTTAAATAGAAAACGGCGCGCGAATATTAGTAACAGTGAAAAGCTATTTGCATAAAACTTGATTTACTCATCAGAAAAAGTTGTTACTGCAATGGTGCAGTTGTTTCTATGCGTGTAGCTTAGGTTTAAAAGTGATAATGGCTTATTTACTGGATGAAATGAAGTAACGCAGCCGTAAAACATTAATTATTAAACTAAAAAATAAATATAAAAACACAGCTGTTACTTGTGAAATTAGAGTGGGTGTCTATTTAGCCGCTGACGCAAAGCGGTCTGACTTCAGCTTATCACTTATTTATCTTTAAAATGTCTTCTCTTAAGCGCAGCGCCTCATAATCTCTTTGTGAATAATAACTTAAAGGGAGGGGGTGGCTTTAAAACTAAAAAGCCGCTTTGCAGCGGCTTTGATTCAGCATAAAATTTATTTCATTACTTGATATTGTGTTTAATAGCTTTGATTGCGGTGGCGCTGTCTTGCGCTTTTAAGGCTTCAAGAATAGCGCGATGCTCGTTAACGCATTCAGAGCTTGAGGTAATACGCTTGTAGTTTAAGCGCATTCGCATAACGTAAGGGTACCAAATATTAACCAGCTCTTCGCCACCAGCTTGGTAAATTAAGTACTGGTGGAACGATATATCGATTTTTGTGACTTCAGTGTAATCTTCACGTTCAAGGGCATCTTGTAGCGAAGCTAATATATCTTCTAAGTCTGCGATATTCTGCTCAGTTAAATTGCCGTTTAGCTCTGTAACCGCATATTCTTCGATACTTCTACGTAGTTTGATCATTAACTTTTGCAGTTTAGGATCAAGTACGCTGTTTACTGATGCACCACAGTTATTTCGTGAAATCAATAAACCTTCTTTCGTCAATTGTAGTATTACATCACGAATAGGGCCACGTGATAGGCCAAAACGTTCTGCTAATTCTTTTTCATTTAATTTAGTTTGTGGGGGCATCTCACCAGAAATAATATCTGAACGTAGCTGTTCAGCTATTTGATCTTTTACAGATAAAATTTTTGTTGGTTTAGTTGCGGCCATATTTTTTCCTACGTTTATTTTATGCTTTGTTTTTCTTTACTTAGTGTATATAAAAAAAAGCGAATGGTCTATTGTCAACACATTACAATAGACCACTATTTAAGCTTATTTTTTAAATCGGCGCTCGTACATTTCATTATTCACAGTTTTTGCTGCTTCAACCATTTCAGTATAAGGGCGATCTGTGACTGTAATGAAACCAACATTATAGTTCTCTCCATCATAAGCTCTGCCTGTGATAGGTGAGTCTATGTATTGGAACCAATGAGCGCCAATAAAATATGGGTTGTCAAAGACTGAACGCATATAGTCAGTGTACATTTTTGCGCGGTCTTGTTGATTTGATGCATGTATAAGCCCTGGGTGGAATAGGCCAGAATCTAATGCGCCAACATGGAATTCACCAATAATAGTTGGCTTATCAAATTCACTTAAAAATTCCCACTTTTTAGGCTTGATGCCTTCTTTGTATGCATTAAAACTGATCACGTCAACATGCTTTGCTGATGCTCTAACGACTTCAATTGGCATGCCCCAATCAGGAAAACGCGCGCCTAAATACAAGTGATTAGGTAAATGTTTATCCATTGCCGCATCAACTACACTAAAGTATTTGTCGGCGTAGGCGGTTAACATGATTGAAAAGTCAGCAAGTTGATCGTTGTTTTTAACGTCCACTTTCACGCCTTTATCAAACTCCTCCCATGAGGCTAAATTTAAATGCCACACTTGATTGAGTTGATTAATATCAGTGTATTTTTGCTTCATTAAGCGAGAAAACTCAGCTTTAGTTGGCACTGTAGCAGCATCTCTACCCAGTGTATTGATCACAATTCCGTAATGGCTCTGTACAGAGTCAGGGCGGCCAAAGCTTTTTTCGTTATCAATAAACACGCCCACTGCCCAAGGTGAGTTTTTAACCTCTTTTGCGACGTTCTCGACTGTTATATTGGCACGCTCTGCAAAATGGGGGTCAAATACGTCAGGCATTGCTCCCCAAAAATCATTACCACTTGAAACGGTTTTAAAGTCACCGATGATCCAGCCATTAGCAAAGTAGGGCACTTGTTGATTATCGTAGTAACTTGGATCTGTCCAATTCCCAAGTGAGGTGAAGCCCCACGTTATCATGCGTTTTAATGTTACTTCACGCCATTTCTGCATATAGTCGCTATTATTTTGACCATATTTGCGCTCTAGGTTGGCAGAGTAAAAGCTGTAAGTTTCACCATGGGCTAGTGGGCCTGAGTGAGCACTTTTACGATAGCCATAGTGCTTACCCATTGGCTCATCATAACTTGGTAACCATTCAAACAAATCTTTACGTACTTGTGATGCGACAAAGCGACTTGGTAGTGCTTCTTTATTAACTCGGTTTAAGCCTTTTGAGTCTTCAGGTGTTAAGCCTGATTCATTGGCACTTTTAAATAGGGATTGGTCAAAATCATAGCCCGTCAACGTGGTTGAGTTAGCAAGACGAATAATATCTAAACCGGTTGCCAAATAAAGGTAACCATCTGGGTCGACTAACGACCATTTACCATTGTGTTTTGCTGTTCTAAAGTAGCCCGTGCCTTCTAGCTTCGGACCCTGTGCCCAGCCGCCAAAGCGAGAGCGTTCTGCTGGACGCTGTGATAGCAGCTGTTGTGCTTCTTGTTTTTTATCTTCGATTAACTCAGCTTCCGAGTCTACTTTGTAGGCAAAGTCTTGTTTTGCATTCTGACCGAACTTATCAACAATGTGGGTTAAAAATTCAGTATCGAATTCAGGGTTAGTACGTAAATCAATTGATTTTATTTGTAGTGCTTTATCATGCAGCGCACTTTGTACACTCAATGAGATTTTGGTGATACCTTTTAGATTTAAGTTCTTTTTACCCCACATAGAGATAAACTGAGTTTCGTCTGACTGCCAGGTCGCAGGGTTTGAACGTAAGCCTGAGGTAAAGTTAAGCTCAACACTTTCATCACCATCAGGTGTAGCTAAATCATGGCCGTCTAGCTTTGCATAATATGTATGAAAGTCCCCAATAGGGACATTGACTGTACGGGTGTAATTGGCACCGTCAATATCAGAGATATCTAAGTATACTTGTACGGAATGCTGGCCAGGGTTTGCAAGCTCAAATGCTATATTAAAATCTTTGAACTGGCTCCAGTCCCATGGCGTATCGGGAGTAAAGGTGACACCTGAATAAAGATTTTGCTCTGAATTAAACACAATATTTAAAATATTATCGTTATTAGTGACCTGAGCACCGCTGGTTTTTATTTTAACCGCCGTGTCAGCCGTATGCTGTGCATCATCTAATAGCTGCAGAATGGTTCTACTTGTGGTTTTTGTTTCGGCTGCCACGGGCTCTGACATGCTGTTAGTCTGCTGATTACATCCAGTGAGGGCAAGTACCAGTGCTGTTACAGCTAGATTTTTTTTATGTTTCATTGTTGTCCAACCTTATTTAACTATTTAACACACCATACACGAAAAATAACAAATTGAAAATTGTTAACAAAGTGCAATTTGTTTTATTGCTGTCTTTAAAGGGTAATTAATTGATTTTAATTAAGTTATAAGATTGCGGAAAATAAAAGTACAAAGCTAATTTACTCGTTTTTTAAAAATATATGTTGCATACGAGTTAATTATGAAATAATCTCAAATTACTTGCTCATGGTTAATTGTTAACAATTTTAAGGGTTGTATTCTCTGATTGTTATTTCTCAATTAATACACACAATGATAACAACAAAATTGGATAAAGATGTATGAATGGTAGCAACCGTAATGTGTTCTTTTTCGCTCTGGTAGTCGCCTTTGGCGGTTTTATTTTTGGCTTAGATGCTGCTTTGATCTCAGGAACGGTTCGTTTTGTCTCTGCTGAATTTAATTTAACTGATATACAAATAGGCACTGTGGTCAGTGCGCCTGGTTTTGGAGTGTTATTTGCTCTATTGATTACAGGATATATATGCAATGTATTTGGTCGTAAAAATACGCTAATAGGTATTGCATTCATTTATATATTTTCTGCTATTTCTTCTGTATTAGCGCCAAGTTACGAAGCGTTAGTAATTGCACGTTTTATCGGCGGTTTAGCGTTTACCTCGTTATCAGTAGCCGCGATGTATATTGGTGAAGTGGCCCCAGCTAAGTATCGTGGCAAGTTGGTTTCTATGATTCAAATAAATATTGTGGTGGGTTTATCTGCGGCCTATTTTGCAAACTATCTATTAGTTGAGTTATCACAAAGCAATTATGAATGGGTCAGTAGTTACGCTATGCAAGAAAATTTATGGCGTTGGATGCTTGGCGTTGAAGTTATTCCTGCACTTATTTGGTTTTTATTGTTATTTACTATTCCACAAAGCCCGCGTTGGTTAGTTATGAAAGGCAATGAGACACGTGCTAAAGCTGTGTTATTACGCTTAACTAAAAGTAGTACTGTGGCCGATGAGCAACTGCGAACAATAAAATCAAGCTTAACTGACTATTCAGATAGCAGCAGTTATTTAG
The DNA here is from genome assembly GCF_049257175.1 of Pseudoalteromonas mucoides. Classification (NCBI taxonomy): domain Bacteria; kingdom Pseudomonadati; phylum Pseudomonadota; class Gammaproteobacteria; order Alteromonadales; family Pseudoalteromonadaceae; genus Pseudoalteromonas; species Pseudoalteromonas mucoides. The sequence continues at coordinate 165,205 of NZ_JBMMUC010000014.1, read as the reverse complement.
CATCTTTTAAACAGCTGCTTGATAGTCGTGTTCGTGCTGCGGTGATAATTGCGTTAACCATTGCATTGGTTCAACAAGTAACAGGTATTAACGCCATAATGTTTTATGCACCAACAGTATTTGAACAACTAGGTGTGGGTACTGATGCGGCGTTTTTAAATGCAGTTTTAATTGGTTTAGTCAGTATTGTTTTTACAGTTGTGGCGATTTTATTAATAGATAAATTGGGTCGTAGGCCGCTAGTTATTGGTGGCTTAGCAACGGCGACTCTGAGTTTATTCATGTGTTATATCGGCTTTAGTCAAGCTGAGTACAGTTTATCAGCAGCGCATATCGCAGAATTTTCAAGTTTAAATACAGTGACTGGCTTAGAGCAATTAATTGGTCAGGTGTACCACAGTGATGTTGAGTTTAAACGTGCATTAGCCACTGTATTCTCTGCAGCACAGTTACAAGGTTTTGAAAGCGACTTGATTCAACGAGCGGCTACAATTAATGCTCCTCTTATTTCGTTTGGTATTGCAGGCTTTATAGCAGCATTCCACTTTTCAATTGGGCCGATAATGTGGGTTATTTTTTCTGAAATATTTCCAACCCGTATCCGTGGTGTTGCCATTCCAACGTTTGCCTTTATTGCCAGTTTTGTGAGCTATTTAGTTCAGCAGTTTTTCCCTTGGCAGTTAAATAACTTTGGTGCAGCGAATATCTTTTTGTTCTACAGCATTAGCGGTGTGATTGGCTTTATATTGCTTTATAAAATTATGCCTGAGACAAAAAACAAATCGATAGAAGAAATTGAAGAGCAGTTAGCCGGTGTATCAACAAAAAAAGCATTGGAGGGGGCGTGAGTACCTTATTAGCCATTGGCGAATGCATGGTGGAACTTGTGCCTAAAGGGGTGAGTGAATGCCAACAGTCTTTTGCCGGAGATACTTACAACGCATTAGTGTATGCCAAACGTTTTGCAGGGCAATTAAATTGTGAGCTTTTTAGCGCTGTTGGTGAAGATATTCTAAGCATCAATATGCTTAAAAAGTGGCAGCAAGAAGGGATCAGTAGCAAACAAGTGATCCAAACGGCCGACCATAATGTGGGTATCTATGCTATCTCAACAGATCAGCATGGAGAGCGTAGCTTTGACTATTGGCGTAATCAGTCTGCTGCGAAACACATGATGGAGTTATATGAAAAACAACCGTTTGATCTTGGTTTAGGAAAAAGCGACTGGATATTTTTTAGTGGCATCAGTTTAGCCATTCTTAATGATGCGTCAAAACACGTATTGCTGGATTTATTAGCCAGTTTAAAACAACAAGGCTGCACCATTGCGTTTGATCCTAATTACCGTGCGCGTATGTGGCAATCAAAAGCGCATGCAATTGACTGGTTAGAGCGTGCATATCAAATTAGTGATCTAGTGTTGCCAGGGCTTGATGACCACTACACTTTATTCGGCCATACCGATGCTAATGATATTGTTGATTATTGCCAACAGTTTGCAATTGATGAAGTGGTGATAAAGGCAGGCAGTAAAGGCATGCAGGTATTTTGCCAAAATAACTTAACAGCACAGTGCTCTTTTAATCCAGCACCACAACAAGTGGATAGCACGGCGGCAGGCGACTCTTTTGCTGGAACTTACTTAGCAGCCAGGATGACTCACCACGAACCACAATCCGCATTACATATAGCTGATAAAGTTGCCTCACAGGTTGTGCAACATCAAGGCGCCATTTTACCTTTTGACGTTTACCAAGCGCTTAATTTAAGCAGTGCAAAGTAAGGAATAGATATGTCTGATAATCAACAAAAATTAAGTTTAGCAAGCCTGCGAGCAATTGAGAGAGGCTATGATCAAAAAGGCCCACAATGGTTAACCGAGTTTGATGTAACGCCATTAAAAGGTGACTTTGCATATCAAGAAGGCGTTATTCGTCGTGATCCATCATCAGTTTTATATATTGATGGTGTTTATCATTGTTGGTATACCAAAGGCGAAGGTGAAACCGTAGGTTTTAATGCGAATGACCCAGAAGCAAAGGTATTTCCTTGGGATTTGACCGAAGTGTGGCATGCCACTTCAAAAGATAGTATTACGTGGCAAGAGCAAGGCGTGGCGATTGCGCGTGGTCAAGCCGGTCAATACGATGATCGAGCTGTTTTTACGCCTGAGGTCTTTGCTCATTTAGGTAAGTATTATTTGGTTTATCAAACAGTCGAAACACCTTATACCAACCGTCAATATGAACATATTGCCATTGCACAGTCAGATTCACCTTATGGGCCATGGCAAAAGTCACCTGCGCCTATTATTAGCCCAAGCAAAGACGGTGTGTGGTCAGGTGACGAAGACAACCGCTTTGCAGTGAGCAAAAAAGGTAGTTTTGATAGCCATAAAGTACACGATCCGTGTTTAGTTTTTTTCCAAAATAAATTTTACCTGTATTACAAAGGTGAAACGCAAGGTGAGGGCATGAACTTTGGGGGGCGCGAAATAAAACATGGCGTAGCTATCGCTGACAATGTGTTAGGGCCCTATGTTAAATCTGAATACAATCCTATCTCTAACAGCGGTCATGAGGTAGTCGTGTGGAATTTTAGAGAGGGAATTGCCAGCCTGCTGACGACCGACGGTCCTGAAAAAAATACCATTCAATTTGCTAAAGACGGTATTAATTTTGAAATTATGGCACACGTTAAAGGTGGCCCAGAGGCTATTGGTTTATATCGCCCAGTAAAAGGCTTTGATGAAAACCCAGCACCGGGAATAAGTTGGGGACTTTGTCATAAATACGATGCCAGCTGGAATTGGAATTATATTTGCCGCTTTACACCACGTAAACAAGTGCTTGATGCTGGCACATTTCAAAATAGTAATTAAGGTTTGCAGTAATGAATAATCAAAATAGCCAATTTGACCCAACTGAACATCCACATCGCCGTTTTAATCCTTTATTAGGGGAGTCAGTATTAGTCTCACCACACCGAGCTAAGCGTCCATGGCAAGGCCAAGAAGAAAGTGTTGATCATGAAATAAAACCAGCTTACGACGAAAATTGCTTTTTATGTAAAGGTAACACGCGCATAAACGGTGAAGTAAACCCTGATTATGAAGGAACGTTTGTTTTTACAAATGATTTTGCAGCACTACGTGAAGATGTGCCCGATGTCGCGTTTGATGATCCTTTATTTAGTATGCAAACTGAGCGTGGAACAGCACGGGTAATTTGTTTTTCGCCCGATCATTCAAAAACCTTGCCTGAGCTTTCGATTAGTGAAATAACCAATGTAGTGGATACTTGGCAACAGCAATGTGCAGAGCTTTCGCAAACTTACCGTTGGGTACAAGTATTTGAAAACAAAGGTGCTGTGATGGGCTGTTCTAACCCGCATCCACATGGTCAAATTTGGGCTCAACATCAGTTACCTAGTTTAGTTGAGCGTAAGCACGCTAACTTACAGAAATACACTCAACAGCATGGATCAAACTTATTGCTTGATTATGCCAAACGAGAAGTTGAATTAGATGAGCGCGTTGTTTGTATTAATGACGATTGGTTAGTGGTTGTTCCTTATTGGGCAGCATGGCCATTTGAAACACTCCTATTACCTCGCTTTTCCATCACTAGAATGACTGACTTAACAGCATCACAGCAAGTTAGTTTGGCTGAGGTGATCAAACAAATAACGGTCAAATATGACAATCTATTTCAATGTTCATTCGCTTATTCAATGGGTTGGCATGGTGCGCCATACGATGATCAAGATGATTCATTTTGGCAATTACATGGCCAGTTTTTTCCGCCATTGTTGCGCTCTGCAACTGTTAAAAAGTTTATGGTGGGGTATGAAATGATGGCCGAAGCTCAGCGTGATATAACGCCAGAACAAGCGGCAACAATTTTAAAACAGCAATCACTGACGCATTATAAAGAGGTGAAATAATGAACATTGAAAGCAATGCCCGCAACGCGTTTTTATCTCACTACGGACGTGATGCTGATTTTGTTGTAAAAGCACCGGGTCGTGTAAATTTAATTGGTGAACACACCGATTATAACGATGGTTTTGTACTGCCTTGTGCCATTGAATACGCCACTTATATTGCCGTTGCCCCGCGTACTGATTCAACTGTAAATGTATTAGCCCTTGATTGTAATAATGAAGTTGACAGCTTTAGCGTAGGCCAAGAACTAGCTCATCATCAAACTCAAAGCTGGAGTAATTATGTGCGCGGCGTGGTTGATGAATTACAAAAACGCGGGCATCAATTAACGGGCTGCGATATTTGTATTACTGGTAATGTGCCACAAGGTGCAGGGCTTAGCTCGTCGGCTGCACTGGAAGTGGGAATTGCTTATGCCTTTAATCACTTATGCGATTTATTTATTGAACGTAAAGAAATCGCCAAAATTGGTCAAGCGGCTGAGAACAATTTTGTAGGCTGTAACTGCGGCATTATGGATCAACTAATTTCGGCTTGCGGTCAACAAGGTCAAGCTTTAGGAATTGATTGCCAGTCTTTAGATTTAATTGAAGTGAGCATTAATGAAGGTATGACCATCATGATGATCAATTCAAATGTAAAACGTGGTTTAGTTGATAGCGAATACAACTTACGCCGCGAACAATGTTATGCCGGTGCAGAGGCATTTTCAAAGCCAAGCTTACGTCATGTTTCAATTGAAGAATATGAAGCTAATAAAGCGCAATTAGATGAGCAAGTTGCAAAGCGCGTTGAACACATAGTGTATGAAAATACGCGTACGTTAGCTGCGATGCAAGCATTTACTGATAACGATATTGGTCGGTTAAGTAAATTAATGGCACAAAGCCATGCATCGATGCGCGATTTGTTTGAAATTACTACACCAGAAATAGATACCCTTGTGTCAATAATTGACAGTGTATTGGGTAACAAAGGTGGAGTACGTATGACTGGTGGCGGCTTTGGTGGCTGTGTGGTGGCGTTTGTACCAAATTGTATGCTCGAAGAAGTTAGTGCGGCAATTGAAGCTAATTATCAGCAACAAACCGGTATTAAAGAAACTATTTATACCAGTTTACCTGCATCTGGCGTGTCAATTATTCGAGCATAAAGGTGGTTGAAATGGAAAAAGTACTTGTTACCGGAGGCGCCGGATATATTGGTAGCCATACCGTATTGAGTCTATTACGAAGTGGCTTTGAAGTGGTTGTTATTGATGATTTAAGCAACTCGAGTCGTGAATCATTAGTGAGAGTCGAAAAACTAGCGCAAAAGAAAGTAGAATTTATTCATGCCAGTTTATTGGATGAAGCTAAACTAAAAGCAACATTCAAAGCTCATAATTTTACTGCTGTTATTCATTTTGCTGGTTTAAAAGCCGTTGGCGAATCGATGCAAAAACCGCTTAGTTACTATCAGAATAATCTGTTCTCTACCCTTAACTTGTGCCAGTGCATGGCTGAATTTAACGTCGATAAGTTAGTGTTTAGTTCATCAGCAACAGTTTATGGGGAGCATGCAACGCCGCCTTATACGGAAGAATTACCGCTGAGTCGCGCATCCAGCCCTTATGGTCAAACCAAAGTAATGATTGAGCAGATGCTGCAAGATATTGTAAAAGCAAGCTCGTTACAAGTTGCAAGTTTACGTTACTTTAATCCAATTGGTGCTGATCAAAGTGGCTTAATTGGTGAAGATCCTTTAGGTATTCCTAATAATTTAATGCCATTTGTAGCGCAGGTTGCAGTAGGTAAACGTGACAAATTATCCATTTTCGGTGGTGATTACCCAACTGAAGATGGTACTTGTGAGCGTGATTATATCCATGTGAGCGACTTAGCCAATGGGCATGTTAAAGCACTGCAATGGTTAAACCTTCAGCAACAACCACTGTACGAGGCATTTAATTTAGGCACAGGTAGCCCGTTTTCAGTATTAGCTATTGTGAAGAGCTTTATACGCCATACTGGTGTTGATATTCCATTTGAAATAGCAGCAAGACGCAGTGGTGACTTAGCTGCTTTTTGGGCTGATGCTAGTAAAGCAACCAATATACTCAATTGGCAATGTGAATATTCCTTGGCTGATATGATGAAAGACACATGGCACTGGCAAAGTAAAAACCCCCAAGGCTTTTTAAGCGAGTAACAGTGATGCAGACAATTACGCTCAAGCAGCCCAATGGCCTAAAAGTAACATTAAGTAGCTATGGTGCCACCATTAGAACAATTGAAGCGCCTAATGGTGACCACCTTGCTTTGTGTTATGACAATGAAGCCGATTGGCTAAGTAATAGGGCCTATTTAGGATCAACAGTAGGTCGTGTAGCTAATCGCATTGCTGATAGTAAATATCTCGGTGAACAACGTGTTGTCAATCTTGTGTCTAACGAGGGAGCTAACCAATTACACGGAGGTAAAAAGGGCTTAAGTCATGTTAACTGGCAAGTTCTTGAACACGATTATATCAATAACAAGGTGGTTTTTCGCTATGTGAGCCCTGACAACGAGCAAGGCTATCCTGGTCAGGTTGAATTTATTGTGAGCTATCAGCTTATTGATAACCAGTTGGTGATAACAATGCACGGTGATCCGAGTGAAGTCACGCCAATCAGTTTAACTAATCATATCTATTGGAATTTAGCACTGAGTAATCATCATGACATTACTGAGCATTTCGTGAAATTACCCGCTAGATTACGGCTGTTAAAAAATGAGCAAAATATTGCAAGTGGGGAGTTTGCTAATGTTTATGATAGCCATTATGACTTTGCAGAATTTACCAAACTAGGCTCAGTTTTAACAGATAATGGCTTTGACGATTATTACTTATTAGACCCTCAAGGGACTCAGCAATTACAACTTCATGGCTCTATTGCTGATAAAAAAACTGGCTATCAAGTTGATATATACTCAACTGCACCTGGTTGTCAGTTCTATACAGGGTTTTACCTTGACCCACAATTCAAACATCTTGATGGTCAACAATTTGGGCCTTATATGGGGTTGTGTATAGAGCCACATGAATTACCCAATGCGGTAAACCACTCCCACTTTTTAAGTACGTTTTACGCACCAGACAAACCGTATTATCAGCAAATAAAATACAAAATTCAACTTACATAATAATAAATAAGAGAACTCAAATGAAACGGAGAAACTTTTTAAAGTTAAGTGCAGGGTTAATCGGTTCTAGTATGTTGTCTGGTTGCGCTGGATTTTTTGCATCATATCGCGCAGAACTTGCATCAACATCTCCTCTAGATAATTCGAGGTTTGAGGAACAAATCTGGTTAGGTAAACCATTTTGGGCGAATCGGTTACAAGATTGGCGACGTATAGGTAACGAATTACAGTGCACACGAGAAGGTAAAAGTTTTGAAGCCCGTACTGTGTCGTTATTAACACGTCAGCTAAATAACACCTTACAAAGCGCACGTTTAAAGGCGACTGTACGTAACTTAACCCCCGGTAAAGAAGGTTTTTGTGGTTTTTTATTAGGCATAGGTAAAGGTGAGCTAACACCGAAAGCTGCTGCACTAGCTCAGCGAGCTGGTGGGGTTAACGGAGGAATAATAGCTGCGTTTGATAGTTCAGGTAAGCTATCTTTTCGTCAGTTTGACGATGAAAATAAGTCACTCGAGTTTACAACAATAAATCGAGATTTGTTTAGTTTAAATCAGTATCAGGATGGTTCATCTATTACCTTGGACTGTCAACTTGACCCAACTGATGCAAATCATTTTGACATTCGTCTAGCAGCGATTGACTCAGCTACAGGGCAAGAACTTGGCTTTGGTGTTTTACACAATGTTGCTGCAGATAAATTACATGGTGGAATATCTTTATTAAGTTCATCTAACCCTTACAAAGACGGTGCGTGTTGGGGGTTTAGTAATATTGAAACTGGCGGTGAAAAAATCACTGAAAACAATCGTAACTCATTAGGGCCTGTTATGGGCTGTATGTACACGGTTAATAAACATGAATTACGTATGACTTGTCAATTAATGCCTGTTAATTTAGATATAACCAAACAATTACGTCTAGAATTTAAATCTGAAAATGAACAGCGTTGGCGAGCTGGAGCCTCTGGAGTTATTGAAGATGGATTTGTAGCAAAGTTCTCATTAAATAACTGGGACTATTTATCGACCTATCAGTACCGCATTGTTGATGATGCTGCTCCAGATACAACGCTTTATTCAGGTTTAGTTGCAAAAGATCCGCAAAATTCCAAAGAATTCAAAATTGCCCTTTATTCATGCATTATCCCAACATCAAAAAGTTTAGATAATACCAATTATACTCGTCTAATAGCTAAAGAGCGTGATATAGGTCGTTATACTAAGGACAACATTTTATTCCCTCATACTGAGCTTGTTGAAAATGGGGCCTTTCATGAACCCGATATGTATGTTTTTTGTGGCGATCAATACTACGAAACGTATCCAACACGCTATGGACGTGATACCAAAGATGCAAAACTTGACACACTCTACAAGTGGTATCTGTGGTATTGGGCATTTGCACACAGCATTAAAGATAAACCCACTATTATTTTGGCCGATGATCATGATGTGCTGCAAGGAAACTTGTGGGGAAATAGTGGTGAAAATTCCGACATGCTAAAAGAAGCCGATGGCGGCTTTAAGTGGGATAAAGATTTAGTACGCATGATATACCGCATTCAACATGGGCATAACCCAGAACCTTACGATGCAACCCCCATTAAATACGGTATACCAGTAGCGTATGCTGCGTTCGAATATGGCGGGATAAGCTTTGCCATTGTGGAAGATCGTAAATTTAAATCACCACCTGATTATAAAGTAGATAAATTAAATACCACAGGTGAGTTACTTGGTGAGCGCCAAGAAGCATTTCTAAAAGATTGGCAAACAATGCACCCCGGCAAACCTAAAATTTGTATTACAGCTTCTATATGGGGTTCTCCTCAAACGGATAAAAATGGCCACCCGTTGATAGATCATGATTCAAATGGATATCCCGCGGATGGGCGAACACGTGCCGTAAAGCTTGTAAGTGATGCTAACGCATTGGTCATTGCCGGAGATCAGCATTTAGGCTTGTTAGCCTATCAAGGGATTGATAATTACGATGATGGCAGCTTGTTTTTTGCGGGCCCAGCCAGTGCTGCATTTTGGCAGCGTTGGTTTGAACCAGCAGTTCAATTACCTAATCAAAGAAATAATGATAAAAATACAGGCGATTTTATTGATAGTTTTGGTAATAAAATGCGTGTTTTAGCTGCAGCAAATCCAAAAGTGAGTCACCAAGATTTTGCTGAGCAAAATAATTCATGGGGGAAATTTTTGGCTGATAGAATGCTTAAAAGTGAAGGCTACGGCATTATTAAAGTAAATCATCAGCAACAACACTATCAGTTAGAGTGCTGGGAATGGAATACCAACCCTGCAACAGGTAAACAATTTGCAGGTTGGCCATATGTTAAAAATTTTAACTGATTTAATTTATAAATTACCTCCAATAATTAGCGTCTGTAACGAGATTTTAGCTTTCTAGTCTATTTAAAAGTTAATTTTTAGAACAAATAGATACCGTGCGAGGTTGGTTGTAGTTGCTGCTTCGCATTTTTTATAATTAAATTAATATTGTTAACAAAATACAGTTGACAATGAATTGCATCTCATACTATTGTTTACAAAATGATAACCTGACAACATAATAAAACCTTCAACGGGGAACACACATGACAACCATAAAGAAAACTTTCAAATTAAGCGCATTGACAGCTGCGCTATTTGCTTCGAATTTGATTTATGCACAACAACAAGAAAATGAAAAAACAGAAGCTGAAGATGATATTGAGATCATTGAAGTAAGCGGTTTAGCTGCAAGTGTAAAAAAATCAATAAACGATAAACGCTTCGCTGAAAACGTGGTTGATTCAATTAATGCTGAGGATATTGGTAAATCGACAGACCAAAACATCGCAGATGCGCTATCGCGTGTAACGGGTGTTTCAGTACAGACTGTCGATGGCGAAGGCGCACGAGTGACTGTTCGTGGTGCTAACTCTCAGCAAAATAATATTAGTATGAACGGTGTACAGCTAGGCTCGACGGGTTATAGTCAAGGGGTGGATTTATCGCAGTACTCATCAGATATTTTGTCTAAGATTGAAGTTGTAAAAACTCCAAGTGCCGATCATGAAGAAGGGGCATTAGGTGCGAATATTAACTTAACCACAACAAAGCCACTCGATTTAAATTATGAAATAAACACAATGACGCTTGAAGGCCGTTACAACGACCTGTCAGAACAAGATAACTATAAAGTGTCAGGTACTTTTTCTCGTAAATTTTTTGATGATACGTTTGGTGTGGTTGTTACAGCTGTTAAAGAAACCAATGCTTATCGTAAAGATCAATACTCAGCCAAAGAGTGGTATGCTTTACAGTCTCCTTTAGCGAAAGATACAAATGGGAATATCGTTGAAAATGCTGTCGGTATTACACCGCGTACAGTTCAATATCAATATCATGAAAGTCAAAATGATCGGGTTAATTTTAATCTAGGTTTACAGTGGCGAGCGTCAGAAAATACCGAACTTAACTTTAATGCTATTGTTGGTAAGCAAGATATAAATAACTCGATGCATGGCATTAATACTCGCTCAGTAGAGACGAAAAACTTAGTGGAAGGTGAAGACCCTGGCTTGGCAGGTGTAACTGCTGAGTTTACGGATCCTGAGCAAGACTGGCGTACCATTGATTTAGAAACCAATACATTTACTAAGTTTGTTAACCGCTTTGGCAGTGGTGGTTTGGTACAATCTGAAGGGGATTTTGAAAATAACAATCAAATATTTTCTTTAGATATGAAGCATAACTTCAGTGATTCACTAACAATGGATGCGGGTATTGGTTACTCTAAAACTGAGCAAGTCCCCAATAACTCTGTGTATGTGGCATTACAAAATTTTGCCAATATTAGTGCGTGGAGCTTAAAAGGTGTACCGCCAGAAGATATGGAGCCTGTAGGTTATGATTGCACTAGTGGTCAGTGTAATTTAGTAACCGGTACTGGTTTGATTGACTATGGCGAACATAACACCTTTGGTGATCCAGAAAGCCTGTGGGATAACTACAGTACTACAGGGTTTAATCCGGACGAATTAGATGCACAGCATTTATCATATATGGGCAGAACCTTAAATACGGTTGAAGATGAGCAAAAATCATTATATGTAGATTTTGATTACGTTCTAGATTCAGATAACTTTCGTTCTTTAGAGTTTGGTGCTAAATGGTCTAAACGCACTAAGTATGTTGATGCACAACAGGGCTCGTTTAACAATGTAGGCGAAGGGGTTGTAATAACAAACCCAAATACAGGTTTACCAGCCGTGTTAGGCAGTGGCTTACGTGATATAACCGGAGCCATGATTACTGATGGCAATGAGTTCCCTGTTGATGATTTTATGGCGGGCCTTGGTTATGGACGCGACAATGTTACTGACGGCTGGAATAGTTTTTCAGCTTTCAAGGCGTTTGAAGTTGCGTTAGGTAGCCCTGAAGTTGCATTTGAAACAGATGACTCAAATACAAGAAATACAGAATTAGACAACCTTGCATTTTATACCAAACTTAACTTTGAGTTACTAGATGGCCGTATAACTGGTGATGTCGGTGTTCGTTATGTTAAAACAACGGTTGAAGTTCAAGGTGCATCAGGTGTGCAATTTGCGTTTGACCCTTCAAATAATGCCCGTTTAATGGACCCATTTAAGCTTGCTGAACTGCGTGATTCAAGTTTACCGCTGTGTGCAGCAACTTTGTTTTATGGTACGAATTATAATGAAGAAAGTCGTTGGTCTAGAACGGATGGTTTGGGTTATGACACCTTAGGAACCAATGATAAGACTGATGATGTTAGGATCCCAGATCAAGGTCCGTGTCATGATCCTAATGCAATTCAAGGGAACCCAAATGAATCTGAATGGTGGTTATGGCGTCACTCTGATGTGTCTACAGAAAAGCACTGGATTTATGGTGAACGTGTTTATGATGAAGCAGGTAATTTATTACCAACGGAGGATAGAAGCTTACGTTCATTTGCTGTTACGGATGAACACGAATATGATTTATTCTTACCGAGTTTAAACTTAAATTATTTATATAGTGAAGACACAATCATTCGTTTTGCTGCATCAAAAACCATGGCGCGTCCACAAATTGATTCTCTTCGCCCTGGTTTTAAAGTTAGAGAAACACAATGGGGTGGTGAAAACCGTAATAACTCGATTACATTGACGAATCCTAAACTAGATCCTCTTGAATCATTTAATCTAGATTTATCTTATGAATGGTACTTTAACAAGTCAGGTTTATTAGCGGCTACGTTGTTTTATAAAGATATGACTAACTTTGAAGAGTCAGAAACAATCGTTACTTACATGGATGATTTACGTGACGTAGGTTTAACAGAAGGCGAAACCTATGATGCAAATGATCTCGTTCTGATTGCCGGTCAAGATAGTTTAGAAGGGTGTATGCCTAAACGTTTCCAAGGTGGCCAGGATTATAAGTTAGACTGGATGTATTCAGGTGATTTAGAGCAAATGTGTGCCAAATTTAATACTACCCGTATTAAAAATGGTAAAGGTGCGTCTATCAAAGGTCTAGAGCTACAATACATGCAAACCTACGACAACCTACCAGGTATTTGGTCTGGTTTAGGTATGCAGGCTAACTATACTTATCAAGATTCAGAGTATGACCAAGAAGTTTCTTCTATCGATAGCAGCGTTAAAGTGCCATCACTTGCTGTTGCTTATACACCTGAACACAGCTACAACTTAACGGGTTTCTGGGAGAAAAATGGTCACCAATTACGTTTATCGTACCAAGGTACAACGGATCAGTTAGTGCAACGCTCTTGGGAGAATGGTTCACTTTGGGAAGAAGGTCGTCAAACCCTTGATTTCTCAGCAAGCTATAAAGTGAATGATAATATCAGTGTTTCTTTTCAAGTCGCTAATTTAACAGATGAAGGTGTTAGACAATATTTCACTAGCCGATTCTTACAAGCGGGCGGTGTTACTTTTGATGAAGGTAGCCCACTTGAAGGTGAAGCAACTAAGTCACGTACGGTTTATCAATATCATACAGGACGTACATTTAGATTAAACACTCGTATTAACTTTTAAAAACTTATGGCTCACAGCTTTGCTGTGAGCCTATTAAACAAAACAAACAGCTACAAATTCAGCCTTAAAGTTCAACATCTCCTAATCTTTTGGCTATATTGGAAGCAACTATTATCAATTTCATAGTCGTAACCAACCTTTTCAAGTATTAGTTTTATCTGTGCTACATATGATTCAGAAAACACTTTGTCGATATTTTAGTATAGGGTGGCACAGGCGAAAAAAGCCTTCTTGATTTCGCTACGCTTTGTTAAATAGATATAGCCTTACCTTTAAGGCTTCCATGCAAATGGAAAGGCTTGTCACCACGTCAGATCTAAAAAGCAGCTCTATATCTTCAGCAGCAGTTTTAAATGCTACTAGGCCGTAAATCGAGTTTTTATTATTCGTAGGTATCGTTATATTTTTATTTCGAAATCAATATTTAACATATTATATCTCATTGTTTTATAGGGTTAATATATTTATTTGTTAAATTTGTTGCATAAATGTGTTGATATTTTTGACTTCGAAGTCTATTTTGTATTAATGCATTTTCAATTAATACAAGCTGTTTACTGTAGTAATTGAAAATGTAGGTTTTGGGGAGAACTTAATATATTTTATAATCGGGAGAATAATTATAATGAAAGCTAAATTTACAACGACTCTCGTTCATTTTGCTGTGACTACCGCTATTGCAGCAACCACAATGAATGCCCACGCAGCACAAGAGCCTGAATCGGCACAAGTGCTAGAACAAGTTAAAGCAGAAGTTAAAGAGCCTGCCATTGAGCGCATAGCGGTAACTGCAAACCGACGATCACAAGATCTGCAGGAAGTATCATCATCAATTACGGCATTAGGGGAAGGCGATATTGCCCGTGCTGGTATTATTGACGTGACGGGTCTTGAGCAGGTTGTACCTGGCTTACGTATGGGGTCATCGGGTGGTGAGGTTCGCCCTGCTATGCGTGGCGCACGTACAAATGAAGTAGGTGTAGCTGGCACCGGTATTGCCGAGCAAATTGTAGGTATATTTCAAGATGGAATTTATGTACCTACTACTTCATCGGGCTTAGGTGCGCTGGTGGATGTACAACGTATAGAAGTATTACGTGGGCCGCAAGGTACGTTATATGGCCGTAATACGTTTGCGGGTAGCATTAATATCATTACGAACCAACCTGTTTTTGATGATTTACTGGGGAGTGTAAAAGTTGAAACAGGTAGTTATAACCGCAGCGCTTATGAAGGTATCATAAATATCCCTATGAGTGACACGGTGGCAACCCGTTTTGTAGTGGCTTCTGATCGCCACGATGGTTATATCAATAATTTGGTCATTCCAGGGCCTTCGGATGACCTACGTGAAAAAAATCAGTTTTATATGCGTAACGTTACCAAGTGGGAACCAGACGAAAAGTTTAATGCCACAGTACGCTTTGACTATTCACGTAAAGACTCAAACTCAGAAGCTATTTGGGGTTATCAGCAAATAGCGGGCTACCAAATTGAAGAAACCTCGCCGGGTTCGGGTGTATTTAACACCACGCCTACAGTAACCGAGGGGCATATTTATCAGCCAAGTGATGCGCAGCACGAAGATCTTGGCCCGTATGATGTTTACCGCAATGGATTTTCACTTGATAAGCAAGAAAGCTTTTCGACCACATTAGCACTTGAGTGGTATACCGACTTTGCTGATATTAAATGGACCACTAATTACTCAACACTTAGTGGTAAGCAATATTACGATAACGACTACAGCGATGGCGGTATTGATTTTGTGGGTGGCTTTGGCCGTGAGGATGACCAAAAAACTTTATCCTCTGAGTTACAGCTTGCCTCTAACGACGATGGTGATTTTTCGTGGATTGGTGGCCTTTACTACTTTGATCAAGAAGCCGACTGGAGCTGGTTATCGCATACAGATACCACAGGCGACGGTATATCTGACTCTGTTGTAGTGCCTTCGTGGGGGAACCCTGATTACGACCCTCATACGGCTAAATCAATTGCGGCGTATGGACAATTACGCTACCAAGTAACAGAAGATTTGCGCGTGGTAGGTGGGTTGCGTGTAAACCAAGACGACAAAACATTTACTGGCGATACAATACCAGATTGGGATGATTCAGCCCTGCTTTATAAAGCGGCTGCCGAGTACGACATTAATAACGATATTATGGTGTATGCAAGTGTAGCGACAGGCTACAGAACCGGTGGCGCTAACGACTCGCGCGTTGTAGCACGTGGTGCGGATCCACTTTATGATAACGAAGATGTTATTTCCTACGAAATGGGAATGAAGAGCTATTTGCTCGATGGCGCAATGCGTGTAAATCTTTCTGTATTTATGAATGAATACGAAGATGTAAAAGCACAGTTATTTGCAACTTCATGTAACGATACAACCACTGGCGATACGGTTTTAGAGTGTGTATCTGCAGGCACAGCCACTACATTTGAATACTACGAAAATGGTGGTGATGTAGAAACGGTAGGCCTTGAAGCAGATATACAATGGGTACCAATAGATAGCTTAACGCTAACAGGAACTTTATCGTTGCTAGATAGTGAGTTTGCAGATGGCTACGCCGTTGGCAACGAGCAATTACGCCCGTTACTGGCACTGGGTAACCAAGGTGGCCGCCAAGACATTAACGACAATGCTAGTCAGTTTAGTTTTGAAGGCTGGAGCCCGGCTATGGCACCTGAGTACAGTGTTGGTTTATCGGCTCGTTACGAGTTTAGCTTGGGCGGAGATTCGTACTTAGTACCGTACATTCAAATGAATTACCTCGACGATTACTACGCGTTTGATACGAATATTCCAGAGGTGCAAGTAGATGCGCATTTAATGGCTGATGCACGCTTAACGTGGTACATAAACGACAGTGTTCAAGTAGAAGCGTACATTAAAAACATTGGTGATAAAGCTATTTTAACCCGAGGCGTAGTGCACTCACAAATTGTTGACGGTTTACCTGCCAACTCAGTACAAGCTAACTGGAGCAACCCACGGACGTGGGGCGCAAGCTTAAAATATCAGTTTTAGAGTTTCCGAAAATAGCCGCAACGGTCATCACTTTCAGCCAGCTATTTATTAGCTGGCTTTTTTTATTTTAAGCTCGTGGTTAGCCTTACTATTGTGCTTAACAAGCCTTTACTTGTATCCATTAAGTGCGCCTTTATTAGCTTTATATTGGAAGCTTAATCCTCTGAGAACTATAAATTTCGGCCATGTTCAGTGTTTCTTTTTGCAAATACTTTTTTCACTGTCATTAGAGCGTGTTGACCTTTGTGGATTGAAATTTGTTCAATCTAGGGGCGATTTAATCGCGGCGCGAGGTTTGTAACCTAGCGGGCTAAGTAAAAACCGAGCAAAGCTTCCGCGTCCTGCTCACGCCCCTTACCTACAATCCATGTAGGCAACAAAGAGTTAATCGCCCTAGGAAGAACCCTTTGGGCAGCGCATGTTTGGCATTTATACTACGTTATCGCCTATTTATGAGGAACAACCACACTACATAGGCTCTTCCTTGCCTAAATACCAAACATACTGCTGCAAAATCAATCGCGAAAGGTCAACACGCCCTAGGGTCTTATGTGGACTCCCCGTAAATAATTAAAGGCTAAAACAAAAAAAGCGCTCAGTGAGCGCTTGAAGGGAAGTGACAAAGGTTACCTTATAGTTCAAATTGTTGGCTTAGCGCCAGTGTATCAAATTGCATTACTTCGTCGGCGATCAGTTTATCGTTAATAGTAATTACTGTAATTATTTGCTGACGTACACGTACGTTTTTAACGTTAAAGCTGCCATCGAGGGTCCAACATACGGTGGCTTGGTTTTTAGCGTTGTCATACTCAACGATTTCTAGCTGGGCATAACGTCTGCTTAGTGATTGTGTAAAGTCTAAATGGCGATCAAGCAGTGCACTAACCGGCTGGGGCTCTGTATTACCTGCAAGGATAGCTGTAGCGCTTGGAGTATAAAGTGAATTAAAGTGAGCCAGGTTGTTGGTTTGCCAAATTTGCCACCAGTTATCTAAAGTACGAGCAATGTGAGAGGGTAGCTCGCAGATAGCGCTGGGCGTTGCATGAAAAGTAGTAGGGTGTAGCTGATTATCTAAATCGCTAACAATAATAGGATCGCTTTTTGGTAGTTTAGGAATAACCGAGTTGTTATTTAGCGTTGTATTTACATACTCGTTATTAGCCAGCGACAGCGTATCCACTATACACTTTATTGTTTTAATAAAGGTGTTGTTATGTTTAATTACAAACGTTAAGCGCACCGGGTGTTTAAGCTTTTTAGGCTGTAAAACCAGCTGTAGGGTTTCACGTTCTTCCCCTTTACTGTGTGCCTGCGATACTAGCTCTGAAACACCATACTGAGCTAAAAAGCTAAGCCATAATGGCTGTGCTTGCAAAGCACCCATCGCCGTAAAATGGTGTTGCTGCCAACGGCTACTGCGTAGTAGTTTACCGCTTAGAGTTTCAATGTCGGCTTTAGTGTATAAATCGATAATAGCGTTGATCATGCATTTTCCTCCAACTGTGCTTCGTTAATTAATGCATGTGCTTTAAATAAGTTTGCATAAAGTGCCACTTCATCAAAAACCGTGATCTCTTCGATAATCTTTTCGTTTTTAATGCGTAAATGTGATGCGCCTAAAATAAAGTAAGGTTGTTGTTTTAACGCCTTTAACTTACTATTTTGCGGGTTAAAATGCCCCGCAAGTGACCAGCGAATAGCGACATCGGTGGTGGTTTCGTTAAATGGGGTGATCGCTAAATGATCAACCGTGAGCTTAGCGTCAGGGCAGTTTGCAAAAAATTGCAAAAACACGCCGTTTATTTGTGCAAGGCCAGTAGCCATTCTGCCGCTAGGCCATTGTTGTGTGGCTGTTAAGTTGTAAAACTCGTGTACTTTCGCAAACTGTTTTTGATTAAATAAAGTATCTAGCCAATTATGTGCAAAGGCAGCCAATTCCTCAGCTAAAATCGGGGTACTTGCGACGCGGTGATCTATCGCGCGAACACGGTTGAATTCTTCTTCAAGCCACAGGGTGTGTTTGTCATTACTGGGTATTTGCGCCATGTGCTTGGCTACATTAATAATATTTAGGCCCAGTTGTTTAACTAAAAAGCCGTTGTCGCGTACTAGCCATTCTTTTACTATTTTATTTTCAAAACACACGCAGTCAGCAATTGTGGTTACGCGGCCAGTTTTATGAGTTGCAGGGCCAAACTCAGAATTACCTGTATTGGTCATCACGCTGCTAATTAAGTGTGATGAATAATAGTGCTCGTTGGCTTCTTCTGAAAACACCACGTTTTCGCCAATCAGACTTCTGTCGGGGAAGGCTGCAATGGTTTTAAGTGTGCCTTGAATGACATCTTCTATGTTTTCGCCGTAGGCACCTAGGGTAAATACGGGACATAAGTCGGCGTAATAGCGATAACAGAGGCCAATGTTTTTTTGTTCCCAAATGCGGTGTGTTATACGCAAAATGTAATCAACGATATCGACAAACTCGTCATCAAAGCCTATTAAAGGCTGCTGCTTGTTACCTTGCGGATTTAACACGTTTGCTAATGGTAGCCAGTAAGGTTGGGTCATATTATTGTGTTTATTCATACTTACCTCTTATTTAGCTGCGCCTATTTTGCGTTGCATTTGCTCAAAAATATCAATGCCCATACCATCTAATAAGTGAGGGATATCAATAGCGACCCAGTTTTCTTTTAAAATACCGTTTTCGCAGCGCCAAAAATCCATAACTCGCGGGAAGAGTTTATTGCCTGAAGGCGGTAAACCTAACCAGTCTTCGCCGGTGTGAGTTCCGTACATATGTGGCCAGCCACCGGTGGCTACAAAGTTATCGTGACTCACTAAACACAGGGTTTTATTAATGCCGCGATCAGGAAACCCTTTTAAAAATGGCCCTTGGTGATGCTCTCTAAAACCGCTAATACCACGGGTTGTGCCTATGCCTGCAGGACCGTACCAAATAAAATCTGGGTGCCAGTATTTTTCTAAATTAATGCTGTATAAATCTTCGCCATCGTAGCGGCCAAGCTCTGTGAGCATATCAACCACGAGTTGCTCGTTAGTTTGGCTAAGCTCCTCGCTTTTTGCAGTCCATGGGACGCCATCAAGTGTAGTGGGGGGCATTATTAAGCCTGAATAGCCTAAACTTGGGCGCAGTGGGTTTACGCCTACTTGGTTCATTACATCGATGAAGTCTAAAAAAGTATAAACATTAACAATTTGATTGTTTTCTATTTGCGCCATTTCGCTGTATCGAATAAAGACACTTTTACCGCTGGCAGGAATCCCCAGTAATGGCTGAGTAAATGTGCCGCTAAAGTAACCTGTGGCACAGATCCATTGCTCGCCTTTATAGTCACCTTGAATAGAGATAAATGGTTTACGCTCTATATCAGGTAATGCATTTTTAAGTACTGAAAAGTAGTCATTAATGACATTTTCTTTTGTGCTAATAGGCTCAAAAGGGTGACTTACCTGCCATTGAACGGAGTCTGAGAGTAATGCTTGATTTGGCAATTCTGCAGCGCTAAAGTTTTCAAAAAGTTGTTCTAAAGTATTCATTTATTTCACCTTACACAAAATATTCAAATAACATGAGGGAGACAAAGCTCAGTACAAAAAAGCCAAGTAACCAGTAGTTGATTGAGTCGAACTTACCAGGCACTAAGTACCAGCCATTTTCTTTTTCTGGGCGATTTTGTTCTTTAAATGCTTTTAGTTGGCCTTTAATCGTGTATTCGTTGTAATCATTTTGAAAGCCATCAAATGCAATGCTTAATGCAATACTAAATAGCACACAGGTAATGGCGCCTATTGCACAGTACCAAGGCCACGCAATATCGGTATAAAGGGCACATACAGCAACGGTTACAAACGATATCAAAGTACCTATTAGCAATCCTTTTTCGGTGGTGTGTTTAGAGAAAAAACCTAGAGCAAACATTCCCAGCTGAGCACCAACAAAGTAAGAGCCAACTTTGGTGAGTATTTCTAAAATTGAGCCTTCGCTATAAAGGTGGTACATAATTGCAGGCACAATAATGATCACAGCCCACCCTAAGGTAAATAAACGAGTAACGTTTAAGTAATGGACATCATTTTTATCTGGCGCAAAGTACTTTTTATAAAAGTCGATGGTGCTAATAGTCGAAAGCGAATTAAGTGCTGAATCAAGGCTCGACATAGAAGCTGCCATGACTGCTGCAGCTATAATCCCCATTAATCCTGGTAGGCCATAATCGGCTGCAAACTGTAGGATAATTAAATTGTCGTTTTCAAATGTGCGTCCACCGTAATAGCTATAAAACAACACACCCATAACTATAAAAAAGAGGTAAATAAAAAATGCAATGAAGCCCATAAGTAGGTACGACTTTTTGGCATCACCAATATTTTTAGCTGCAAGCGTGCGTTGTACCATCATTTGGTTAGTGCCATACACAGTAATATGGTACAGCGACATGGCTAGCACACCGGACCATACGGTGGTCACTTGTGTAAAGTCGAACGAGAAGTTGAGCGGGTCTAACTTACCTTTTGTTTTTAACTCTGTCAGTGTTGAACTAAATGAACCGTCCATAGAGGTAATTAGCGCATACATAATAATACCAGCGCCAATAAACAAAATGCCCGACTGAATTACATCAGTCCAAATAACAGCGGTTATGCCACCTAGCATGGTGTAAATAAGAGCGATAATAGTGACTAAAAATATCGCCGTAATAACGTTTATATCAACAATAAATGCCAGTACTAAGGATGTGGCATAAAGGACAGCGGCTGAGCCCATTGTTTGCGAAATAAGCCAAATTGTGGAGATTAAAATACGAGCTTTTTTTCCAAATCGCCGTTCTTGGTACTCGTAAATAGACGCGACACCGGCATTATAAAAAAACGGGAAAAACAAACACACCACTGCCACAATAACCAGTGGGTAGTTTAAGTGAATAGCAATAACAGAAAGGCCTTCTTTGTATGACCACGCAGGTGCGCCTAAAAAGGTAAGGGCACTTACATAGGTAGCCACTACCGATATGCCGATGGCCCACCATGGTGTAGTTTTTCTGCCAATATAAAAGTCATTAGCACTACTCACCTTTTTACTTATTACAAATCCTAGTATGAGATTAGCAATAATGTACCCGATGAGAATGCTCCAATTCAATAATCCAAAATCATTCATAATTAATCCTGTTAGATTAGGTTTTACGGGCTTAAGAGCCTATTTGTATTTTTTATTTTGAATCATCATGAATCACTTTGACTTCGAAGTCAATTGTCATTAGTATTATTTTAAACCAATTTATAACTTATTATTCACAGGCTTTTAATTACTCTTTAAATAGAATACATTTTGCTAATGCATATTTATGTGCGGCTTGAGAGTTTAAATTTGACTGCGAAAACAACAAGGAAACATCATGGCAGAAACAATCAATAATAAGCAGCTAGTTCGTCAATTCCATGCTGCATTAGAAAAAACGCAAGGTACTGATTTAAATTTAGTATTTAATAAATACATGACGGATGATTACCGTTTTAAAGGGGTTCACCCGTTTAATGAGCTGAATAATGCTAATGCTGTCATTGCACAAGTTTGGCAGCCGTTATTTCGATCTTTTAGTGCATTGCAACGCCGTGAAGATATTTTTATTGCAGGGCAAAGTGAAGCGGATGGCGGCGAGTGGGTAATGAGTATGGGTCACTTTATGGGCTTATTCGATAACGATTGGCTAGGCATTGCCCCTTCTCATAAGCTGGTGACCATTCGCTACGCTGAGTTTAACTGCGTTAAAGAAGGGCAAATTATTGAAACAGGTTTTTTTGTCGATATTATTGGGTTAATGTTGCAAGTTGGTTTAAATCCACTACCGCTCTCTACTGGGCAATACTTTACTTACCCAGGCCCGCGTACTCACGATGGCATACGCTTAGGTAAAAGCAATGATGAGCAAAGTAAAAAAACCATGGCGCTGGTGAATCAGATGATTGATAACCTTACAGCGCTTAACATAAGTGGTATCGATACGTGTCCGCCTGAAGTACTAGCAAAAACATGGGATAAAAACATGGCGTGGTATGGCCCTGCCGGCATAGGTGCTACATATACTATTGAGCGATACCAACAACAGCACATGTACCCGTTTAGAGAAGGGTTAACGGGTAAAGTGTTTAATGGCCACATTTGCCGTTTTGCTGAAGATGAATTTGCCTGCTTTTTTGGTTGGCCGAATTTATCTAATACTGCGATTGGGGGGTTTTTAGGCTTACCTGGTGCGAATACCCCAGCTGATATGCGTGTAGTTGATGTTTATCATCGTGAAGGGGATAAACTCGTGGAAAACTGGGTTATTATTGATATTCCTTACTGGCTAAAACAGCAAGGGTTAGATATTTTAAAACGCACTCAAAGTATTGCAAACCCAGGGACATAGTACGGTTAATATTTAAAAAAGCTCTGTTATTACAGAGCTTTTTACATTTTACGGGCAGTTAGGGAGCAAAGTTTAAGTAGCGCGCTTTGCTAAGCTCTTTCATACGTGCGAGTACGTCTACGCCAATTTGATTGTAAACGTCGAGCATATCTATTAATACCCAATTTTCGCGGATGAGGTTGTTTTCAGTACGCCAAAAATCTAAGCTTCGCATGGTAATGTTTTGATTTGCAGGTGCAATACCTAGCCATCCATCGTGGCTTATGGTCATGCTCATACCTGGCCATGCGGTAAACCCAACATAGTTTGCATCGGCAAACAAATAACCTTTGCTAGCATCGCCTACACGGTTGGGTAGGGCGTTCAAAAATGGAATTTGGTGCCAGTTTCTAAAGCCTTTTATACCCCGTGCGGTCCCTATAGTACTTGGTCCATACCAGCTACAGTGTGGGTGCCAAAACTGTTCTAGCTTCATAGCTGCTATGCCACCTGTTGCATAAAACCCCAGATGCTCACACATATCGCCGACAAGTTTTAAGCTTTGCGCTGCTTGCTCTGTATTATATGGGCTTGTGATTAACCCATCTTGAGAGGCAGGGCCTGGTACATGCCACTCTTTTCCTAAGCTAGCAGAGAGCGGCCACACATTGGCTTGCATCATTACTTCAGGAATATCCCAAATAGCTTGTACTTCAACTACTTTGTTATTTTTTATGCGATAAAATTCATGAAAACGCATGCTCACTTGGTGGCCTGTAGGGGGGATATCAAGCCATGGCTTTTCAAATGAGCCGGTATAATAACCGCAACAACCAACCCATTCAGAGTTGTTAATTGAGCTACCTGCCATAACAATGGTGTCACGGCGCTCTAAGCCAACAAATGCTTTGCTAAGTGGTAAATAGGCTTGTTCAATAAGTACATTAGGGTTTGCGAGGGTTTCAAACGGATAACATAGTTGAATGAGCGCGTCATCGGCAAATACGCGATTGATTTGTGCCTGTAAGGTTTGCTGATCAAAGTTATACAGTGCCTCTGTAAAACCCTGTATTAGCGCTTTGTTGTTATTGTGAATACTCATTATTTTACCGTGCTCATTGTAATATCAAACTGGTTACGTAATTGCTTAGCGCCGCTTAATAAAAAGCTATGATCAGAGCCTAATAAATAAAAGCTTACCCCGAGTGACTGCCAATGACTTAGCTCACTCAAGTTACCGACAAACATGCCACAACATTTATTATACTTGGCTGCCGCATTGGCTATTTTTGTTACTGCTTCTAAAACACTCGGTGCACTAGGGTTGGTTTCGCCAAGAGAAATAGTTAAATCCATTCGGCCTATAAAAATGCAATCAATTTCGTCTATTTGGCATAGCTGCTCAATATACTCCAGTGCATCGGCATCTTCTATTTGAGCAATAATGCAGGTCGATGACTTATTCGCTGCTAAGTTATCAGTTAAAGCATGGGTGGTATAACCTGCAAAACGGCTAGAGCCAGCATAACCTCGACCATTGTTTCCATAAAAGCAGTTTTTAATAATCGCTTTGGCTTGCGCTGGCGTTTTTATGTGCGGTAGTACAAGACCCTCTGCGCCCATATCTAAACTGCTTAATAATGTGGCGTGATCGGTATTACTAACCCGTATTAGTGTGGGCATGTTTTTAGTACGCGCTGCCATAATACAGCTGTCTAAATCGCCTTTATCAAAGGGAGCATGCTCAGCATCAAGGCATAGTACATCTAGGTTAGTATGCGCGAGTACCTCAGTATTATGATAATGCGTGCTCTTAATAAATGTGCCAAGCAGTAACTGTTTGGCGTTTAATTTTTGTTTTAAATTCATGATAAAGACTCCAACCAATCTAAAAGTATTACGTTTAATGTGTTGCTTCGCTCAAGAGGGATAAAGTGCCCGCAATTACCTAATAAAATAAGATCGCTATTAGCGCAGGCATTATGCATGGTTTGCTGAATGTTAGTTGGACATAAAACGTCATGTTCACCACCAATGAACAGCAACTTTTTAGCGGTTTGCGCAATAATGTTTAAGGTATCTTCACGGGTGGCAAGTGCTTGCAGTTGCGCACTAAAAGCGTTAACGCCAAGTTCGTTTGCCATGGTTAAGGCTATTTGAGAGTATTGCTCATTTGGCTGGTGGAAATAATGTGGTAAAAAGTCGCTTTTTAATACATCTTCAATATTGGTACTGTTTGCTTGTGCTATTTGCTTGAGTCTAATCGCAGGGCGTTCTGGCTTATCCGCTAGGTGGTTACTAGATATTAAACACAGTGATTGTATCAGTTCAGGGTTTGATTTTAAAAGGGCAAGCGCAACAATACCGCCCATTGAAAAACCAATAAAAGGCGCGGGTTCAAGGGCTATGGTTTTAGTAAGCTCTGCCATTTCCGCAATGCTTGCTTGCTGGGTAAATGGTATAACATGGGGCGTGTAACCCGCATTTTTCAGCGCAACTATTTGCGCTGCAAACATACGCTGGTTACACAATGTACCAGGTAAAATATAAACAGGATTTTTGGCCACAAAAATTCCTTAATTTAACGTGTTTTAATAGAGTTCCCCTCAATTAATGAACCAGTAAAAACTCGCGCTTCTGCCGCCGCTTGAGGGTTTTCAATACGCTCCATGAGTATGTCTACAGCGGCTTTGGTTAGCTGTTTCATAGGTTGTTGTATTGTGGTTATTTGATAGTTGTACCACGATGAAGCGCTTATACCATCAAACCCTACTACCGATATATCGTCGGGGACATTTATATGAAAGTTTTCTTTTAGTTCATCAATTACGCCAATGGCCATTGCATCGTTGCTGCATATTATGGCATCGGGCTTGGGGTGTTTTTTTAACCATTCATTTAGTGCTTCACGTGCTGATTTATACCCATAATCACCATAAATAACTGGGGGGTATTCTACCCCAAGAGTGTGTAAATAATTTTCGGCAATTTCTCTGCGTTCGTTTGCCACGTCAGAATCAGTAGGGCCGGCAATTATTAAATACGATTTATGATTAGCTTGGTGTAATAAGTCTATTAACTGTTTAATGCCTTTGTCATGATTGCAGCAAACCGTGTTTGCATTCGACTCGGGCACATTGCGGTTATAAAGCACAATAGGCGTACTGTGTTTAGCAAATAAATCTAAGCTTTTACTATCAAAATGGGCGGCTAGGGCAATTACGCCATCAACCTGAAATGTCCAAATGTTTTCAAGTAATTCGTCTAGCTCGTCGGCATTATCTAGTGTAAAAAGCAGCACTCGTTTATTATTAAGTGCTAGCTCTTTATTAAGCTCAGAGAGTACCTCAGGGTAATTTAGGTTAGCCTGCGATGATAATATCACCGCAACCATACCTGATTGTTTGGTGATCAACATACGGGCAATGGCATTAGGGCGATAGCCCATTTCATTGGCCGTAGCGATTACCTTTTCACGGGTTTTTTTAGACACACTAAATCCGGGTCTAAATACACGTGATACCGCCGATTGTGAAACACCCGCTTCGCGGGCTACATCGTATGAGGTGACTTTTTTTTGCTTTGACAATGATTTATTTCCTATATCGTCTTACTCGTATGTCTGCTTGTTCTTTGTGACCAGCGAACCCTTCTGCAGCACATAAACGTGAACAATACTCACCAACAACTACTGAGGCTTCTTCAGTTACTTGTTGGAAAGTACATGTTTTTATGAATTTTCCTACCCATAGTCCGCCAGTATAACGCGCTGCTCTACCTGTGGGTAGTGTATGGTTGGTACCAATACATTTATCACCATAGGAGACATTCGTTTGTGGACCTAAAAATAAGGCGCCAAAGTTTTGCATGTTATCTTTAAAGTAACCTGTGTTGCTAGTCATTACTTGTACGTGTTCAAAAGCCAAGTCGTTTGCTACTTCAATCATTTCTTCATAAGTGTCGCACACAATGACTTCACCATGATCTTGCCATGCTACGCCTGCTATATCGGCAGTAGGTAAAATAGTCAGCTGTCTCTGTACTTCGGCCATTGTATCTTTAGCTAATTGCTCAGAATTAGTCAGTAAAATAGCAGGAGAAGTCGGACCGTGCTCTGCTTGTCCTAGTAAATCGGCAGCACATAGCTCACCATCAACGCTGTCATCCGCAATAACCAGTGTTTCAGTAGGGCCTGCAAATAAGTCAATACCTACACGACCAAATAGCTGGCGCTTAGCCTCTGCTACAAAGGCATTACCTGGACCGACAATCATATCTACAGGGGCAATAGTTTGCGTACCAATTGCCATGGCAGCAACGGCTTGCACGCCGCCTAAGCAGTATATTTCATCTGCACCTGCCATATCCATAGCAACAACAATTTCAGGTGATGGTTTACCATTAAAAGGCGGGGCCATTGCGATAACACGTTTAACACCCGCTACTTTAGCGGTAAGCACACTCATATGGGCAGAAGCTAATAATGGGTACTTACCACCAGGTACATAACAACCGACGCTATCCATTGCGATATGTTTATGACCTAGTGTAACACCGGGTAAAGTTTCGACTTCAACATCTTTCATAGAGTCACGCTGAATTTGCGCAAAGTTTCTAACTTGGCTTTGTGCCCATTTAATATCCTCGATTAATTGCTCATCAAGTTGTGCATAACACGCTTTGATTTCTTCAGTAGAAAGCTTAAAGGACTTCGGAGTCCACTTGTCAAATTGTTCTGAATACTCGCGAATTGCTGCATCACCCTCGGATTCAACACGTGCCAAAATATTCTCTACAATATCTCTTACTGATTGATTTTGTTTTTCTTTTGAGTCAGATGGTTGACCCTTTTTTAAGTGCTTTATCATTGCTAATATCCTTTGTGAATCGTTTTTATATACACATTTGGTGAGACGCATTGGTTAAATAATGTCTTGCATCTAACTGCACTCTAATTAATAATGACTTCGAATGCAATATAGAATTTAGGTGAAAGAATGGGATTTGATAAAACACTGTTACTTGGTAAGACCATTTTAGTTACAGGAGCGGGTAAAGGCATTGGCAAATCGTGCGTAGAAAAGTGCGTTGCTGCTGGCGCAAACGTGATTGCGGTGGCTAGAACAAAACAAGATTTAGAACAGCTAAAACAATACGCGCCTGCACAAATAGAAATTTGGCCACTTGATATAAATAGCGATGCATTTTTTGAACGATTACGTGAGCTTTCTAAACTAGATGGTTTGCTTAACAATGCAGGCATTAATCGTGTTGCTCCCATACTTGAGCAAACAGATCAGAATATTGATGATGTAATTGCGATGAATATTAGTAGTGTTTACAAAATTAGCCAAGCGGCATTGCCAGCCTTAATAGCCTCAGGTGCTGGGACTGTGGTTAATATGTCATCGCAAATGGGTTTTGTGGGCTCGGCCAATCGCAGTTTGTATTGCATGAGCAAGCATGCGGTGGAAGGGCTAACAAAAGCGCTTGCTGTTGAATTAGCAACACAAAATGTAAGAGTTAATACAGTGGCTCCAACATTTGTAGAAACCCCAATGACCAAACCTATGTTAGCAGACCCCGCTTTTAATAAATTTGTTTATGAGATGATCCCAATGAAAAAAATCGCTCAAACAGGTGATGTTGCTAATGCCTGTGTATTTTTGCTGAGTGAATTGTCGGCAATGATCACGGGTACAAGTATAAAAATTGATGGCGGCTGGACCGCTCAATAATTAATTAAGGAGATAGTAATGAGTTTATTTGCAGAGCGCTTAGTACGATACAATGATTTAATTCCGTGCAAAAATGCTTTTATAGATACACGTTCGCCAGGTAGCGATCAAAAAGAAAATTTTACTATTATTGGTCCAGGCGTTGCCGAGAACCCGAATCAGCATGTCCATATTTCGATCCCTCATGGTTTTAATATTGGTGGTGCACGCCAGCCTGCGGGATGTTTAAATTCACAGCATAGCCACTTAACCGAAGAGATTTTTGTTGTCCACACTGGTACGTGGGCATTTTACACCGGTGTAGAGGGTAAAGATGCCAAAGTAATTTTAAATGCAGGCGATATCATTTCAATCCCACTGGATATTTTTAGAGGCTTTGAAAACGTAGGCGATGATATTGGTTACTTATATGCAGTACTGGGTAGTGATGATCCGGGTCGAGTGTTATGGGCTCCACAAGTATTTGATATGGCAAAAGAGTTTGGCTTAATACTATTAGAAAATGGTAGTTTAGTTGATACCACTCTAAATGAAGAAATTCCAGATGGGGTTAAACCCATGGCGGTGACGAGTAAAGAACAAATAGCGCAACACAGAGTGATTACCAATGAAGAGCTTGCTGAAACAGTTGTTAGAGCAACGAACTTCAATTGGCAACAGCGCTCTTACCTGAGCCAGTTTAAAGGTGTTTATGAAGCCCCACTAGTTGGTAATTTAAATGCTGATACGCTCATTCAAACGCAACTAAACTGGCCACATGGGTTTAATATTTCCGCTTTAAAACTTCAGCCGAATGCACAGATTGCACAACACATTCGTTTTGAAGAGGAAGTTATTTTTGTTCACCAAGGGTTCTTAACAATCGACTTAGGTGAAGAGGTATTAAAGCTCAACGAAGGTGATACATTCTCGGTACCTATTGAACATAGCAGGGCATTTAGTAATCAAGCTGATGATGATTGCATTGTGTATGTAACTCGCCGAAGTGACTCACCAATACCACCGAATTTTATTTAATTATATATTCTAAGGGCATAATAAGTTCTAGTTCAAATATACGTTAATAAGCCAGCACTAAAGCTAGGGCAAGAGCATGAAAAAAGTCTATGAGTTGTTCAATACCTTTTCAAGGTAGGCTGTACTGCACATAGCTTTTTTCTGTTTTGCATGTATGTATTTATCAAAGCTAGCCTCTACTTTTAGCTGATTTAATGCTATGTGTTGTGTCAGCTTTGTAAATACAAGTGGATCAACTTCACGCTTAATTTGGCAATCGTCTTTTTTACTCACTATTTTTTGTAACCGACTTTTGATTCCCCATCTAGCCAATCATGACTAATGTCTTCAATAACCTCCAAACCTCGACAACCAGAAATAACAAAGCTTACAGTTAAGAATATGATATCAAAAACTTGTGAACAACTTTATCGCTGCTAGCGGGGGTCATCAATTGATTCGAAATATTTAACTAACTGAATGTCAGTCATAGAGATGCTCCTTAAAAGTAGTATAGATCACCTTTTTAAGTGATCTTGCCCTGAGTCATTGCCAGTCACGACTCTCTAGTTTAGGTAAGATGACAAAGTTAAAGCTTTCGTGCGGTCTTGATATGTAGAGATCATTGGTTTGATGTAACGTGACAATAAAAAACCTGAGACTTAATTCAGTCACAGGTTTTTTATCTTACTTTTATACGATAAGAAGTTTAAAACTTACCTATTTTAATTAGCTTATTAGCATTAATATCGTTCACTATTTTTTTACTGCCATCTCGCCACGTAACAGTTACTGAATTAACCTTATTTGCTTTAGCTAAACCAAAGTGCGCAATATTGAGTTGGCTTTGGGAGTGACTGGCGCTGTGAGAGCCAACAATTTGATATTGCTTTGTAGATGCAGATTGAACCTCAATTTTTGCACCTAGTGGATCTACACCTGATTCAGAATAGCCAACTCGAACAAGTAAGTGGTGTGTATCAGTTAGAACTGAGTTATTTTGATACAAATGCCACTTGCCATTATCATCATCACCACTGAGTAAGTCGAGCTTACCGTCTTGGTTATAATCAAATGCTGCTCCCATATCACCGTGCGAATCTTGCCCTAGCTCAGTCGACGCATTATGAGCCAGTTGTGTTTTAAAGGTAAAATCACCGTTATTTAATAGCAGTACATCTTCAATACGCTCCTTTAATTCACCAAAACGATAAACCATAAAATCAACGTATGTATCATTGTTAAAATCTCCAGGTACTACGCCCCAATTGTTTGCGTTGGTGAGAGCTGGTAGTTGATCTGACACATCAACGAGTTTACCGTTATCATTTCGTAATAAAGCATCTGGTATCGCTAAGTTTTGTGGTGTCCAGTCACTTTTATAAGCTGAAATATTTTTAAATGAGGCACGCACATCCCAAGCAAGATTATCTGCAAGCACCCACTCAACGCGCCACTGCCCATTACCAATATAACCAATATACCAACCTGTTTTATCAGTCTTTACAGGAAATCCTTGGGCACGTTGTTTTGTGATTTGAATATTATTATCAGGTGTTTCGATCAGCTCTTTGTTTTCACCTAGATAAACAGGCATATGATCGAGTAATTTAGCGCGTGGAAAATGATAAAAATCGCTAAGAATTATATTATCTTCTGCAATCAATGTGATGCCATCGTGGCTCTTATTACCTTCATCACGTATATCTAAACGCTTCGTGTGGTCATTAAATGAGATACTATTGTTAGCAATAGCATAGTGTAACTTGCCGCGAGCAAGGTAATAATCCATATCACCATCGTTATCAATGTCGGCTTGTGCCATTGCTAGCGTACCAAAGTAGTCTTTTGAGTTATCGGCTAATACATCTTTAGTTACGTTGGTGAAAGTGAAATCGTTATTACCTTTGTAAATACTCAATTCACTATGACCGTTAAAGCCAAATATATCTAGAATGCCATCGTTATTATAATCGCTTAATAGCACCCGCTCAGCGTGTAGGTTCTCAAACTCTTTAGAAGGGTGATATATAAATTGCCCATTACCTTGGTTTTCAAAAAGTATATTACGTGGGGTATCTTCGTTTACTTGTTTGGCTGCATTGACCTGCATAAAATCAAGGTCACCATCGTTATCTAAATCAACCCAGCGTACAGAGCGGCCTCGTGCGCCCATTTTTGATAATCCTGACTCGACAGTAACGTCTGTAAATTTGCCATTATCATTACGCAGCAGCCTTTGAGGTTGTGGTGTTTTACCATTGCCACCACCTAACGCAATTAAAATATCATTATCACCATCGTTATCGTAATCACCACTGGCCATACCATGTAGGTCAACACGGGGATAAATATCGGGTTGTAGTGTATATGTATTATCACCATTAGCCATAAATAAGCGTATGGGAGTTGAATCATGATTCGTCAATAATAAGTCATAATGACCATCGTTATTTAAATCAGAAATAGTCGGGCCACCATACTTCCAATTTTCATCAGTTTTTAATCCAGTTTCAACAGAAACATCGTCGAACACTATCTTGGAATGAACCTGTGTGCTGGTAGGTTGATTAGTGCAAGCTGTGATGGTGAGTGCAATTGAGATAGCACTGAGCTTAAATAGTGTATTGTTCATAGAAAATACTCCTTACAATTTGTTGGTAGAGGGTTTCACCAAAGTGAATTCATTAATATAGCTTTCTAAGTTTTCAACAATCCCAGTTAAGTTATCGACCGTTTGTTGACTACTTTGGGTAGTACTTGCCACAGATTGAGCGTCAGTATTGATCAAGGTTATTTGCTTATTAATGGCATTAGACACCGATGTTTGTTCTTTTGTGGCTGTAGCTATTTGCAGCGCCATATCTATTACTTGATCAAGCTGTTCTTTTAGTTGTGTAAAAGCGTGCGTATTGTTAATCACATTATCAATTGCTTGGTTTGATTTTTCTTGCAGTAGTGACATGCTTTGGGTTGCTGTTGTAGCACCATTTTGTAGGGCATTTATTTGTCCTTGAATTTGTTTAGTTGATTGTTGCGTACGACTAGCAAGGTTTCTTACTTCGTCGGCAACTACGGCAAACCCTCTGCCTGTTGTTCCTGCACGGGCCGCTTCAATAGCCGCATTTAGTGCTAGTAAGTTAGTTTGCTCTGCAATTCCTTCAATCACATTCAGAATATTGCTAATCATCTGAGCTTGTTCATCTAGCTCTGTAACTATCTCTGTGGTCTCGCTGAGTTCTTCACTTAGTTGCTGCATCATGGTTTGGCTGATATTGGAGTTTTCTAAATTACTAGTTGAGAGTATATGTGCTTGCTCTATGGCATGATGGGTGCGATTAGTCATGGTTGAAACTTCACTGATGGTTGCCGTCATCTGATTAATGGCTACTGAAATACTGTGTGTGGCTAATTGCTGGTTATTGCTCAAAGAAGTACTGTCTTGTATTGCATGGTGGATAGTGTCTGAGCTCTGTGATATTTGTTGTGATTCTTCGGTGATTTTCGTTAATGTGCTATGAAAGCTGGATAATAATAAGTTAAATGCGTTGGTAAGTTCGTTTAATTCATCTTGTCCTGAGTGATTAAACCGGTACGTAAGGTTCTTTGTACGTGCTAATTTACTCACATCAGCTACAATTTCTGATAATGGTAGTGTGATGCTGTGAATAATAAACCATGAAAATAAAGCCAGAAATAAAACTTGGACCGCTAGGGTTAAAATATTGCTGTACAGCTGAGTGTGTGCTTGGTCTATTAAATTATTTTTAGTGTCGATAAGCTCTTTGAGTACAATTTCAATAGTACGCTGCTGTATGTCTGACACATTTTTAACAACCTCTGGCCAATGTGTACCTTCTATATTTAGCGGTTTGTTAACCGTTTTATATATATTTGTGCGGGCTTGTAGCGCAACTTCTTCAGATTTTAGGTAGTCCGCATTTTGTTTCATTTGAGTAAACGCAGATTGTGCATCTACAGTGGCGAAATTATAAAATAGGTTGTTATAGGTTTGAATAGCAGTGGCACTTCTGAATATTTCGCCGTATATGTATACATCCAACTGTGTGTTACTTGCCGTATTTATAAAGCTATCGTGAAATGAGCGTTCGACACTACTGGCAACTAAATAATAGTAAGCATTCGACATTTTTCCTAATTGTTGTTCACTACTGGCGATGACTACCATCTCGCTCAACGTCATTAATAATTTGCGGATCAGGTTATTAATTTCATACATTGTGTGGATTTCTCGACCAATTTGCGTCATGTATTCTTGGCTTAGGTGATTTTTTTCATCAGCAACTAGCCTGACAATCTGTAGATCGCTTAATTGCTTTTTTATTATTTCTACTTGGCTATGCAAGGTGGGAAACTGCTCAATTGTATGCTGGTTCTCAGTAATGAATTGTTTAAACTGACTTGCATTTGTTAGCGCCTTTTGTCTGTATGCAACCATTTGTTGTTGTGCCAGCTGTTTATCTGATGCTGAATCAAGATACAGCCTTGTATAAAACCCTTCTTCTAATAAGCTTGAAATTAGTGGATAAGTGACATGAGCGTAATCGAGTATTGCATCAAGCTTACTTATCGCTTGCTGCTGCGCCAAAGAGGATCGTACTTTTTCAACCGACATAAGCCCTGTAATTAGCAATGGAATGAGCACTAGCGCTAAAATTCGTGTCTTTATTTTATAGTTAGTTAGAAATGACATAATGAATTTAATCCAATGTTAATTGTTAACAATTTATCAGATTATATTTTTTTGCAATTAAATAGCAACCATTAATTAACGTAATAATAGGCCAAAGCATAAAGCTGGGTGCTAAATGTGATTAGTTAATTGTTTTATCGTGTCACTTTGATAAATGGCAAACTCTTTAAATATAAGGGATTAAAATAATGTAGAACCGTGTATTAGTGCGGATGAAGTAGGGGTCTATAAAACATGTAACCTCAGATTTGAATGAAGTTTTTATAATTTCTTAACGTTTTTATGAAAACAAATGCTGATATTTATCTAGAAAACATATATTGTTTGTCTACTGTTAACAATGTTCAATAAGTGAGATGAAAATTATGAATAAAAATATATCTCGTCGTTCAGTCCTCAAAATGCTAGCCGCAGGAGTTGTTGCTACAGGAGTTTCTGGTTGTAAGAGTCATATAGGTACTACTGCATCAGTTATAACTAGCGGAACTCAGTCGCACCATGATAATTGGCATAAAACCTACAACAGAGTTTGGCTAGGTAAACAATACTGGGCTAATCCGATGGAAGATTGGCGTGTAAATAACGGTGCCGCTGAGTGCATTACTAGAGGAGGTAATCGCAGTGTTCATTCTTTAACACATCAAATAACGAATATTGCTAAACCTTTTTCGATGTCAGTGAATGTTACTCGTTTAGAGCAAAACAGTAATGATGGTGGTGCTGGTATTCGTCTTGGCGCTAAAAGTGAACTTAATGAATATCGAAGTAACTGTTTTGTACAACAAGGTTATGATCTTGGTATTAAAAGCAACAATTTGGTGTTAGGGAATAATACAGTACCTTTAATTACTTCGGTAGCAGATCAAGGTATTACTTTAACACTGACTGGGACTCCGCAATCAGGTGCTATGGCTTTAGAGTTAACTGCGAGTTTAACGTCGTCTGGTAAAGTGATAGGTACTCTTACTCATTTGGCTGCAGCCTCAGAGTTATTAGGTAATGTGGCTTTGGTTAGTAATTTCTCGATTCCATCCGTTACATATGAAAATGCACCTGACGACAAATTAGGCGCACGTTATAAATTTAGTAATTGGACTATGCAAGGTGAAGCTTTTTCAGTAAAAGATGAACAGGCGTTTGGTCCAATACTTTGGACCATGTATTCATTAAGCGATACATTGAGTGATGAACGTTTTGTGATGAAATTGAGTGCATACACAGGGCCAATAGGTGAACAAGATAATCAGCAATTAGAACTGCAAGTACAACGTGATAATCAGTGGGTCGCTATCGATTCGCAAGTCATAGACCATGATGGCTGGTTGGCGACTTTTCGTATAGCCAATTGGGATGAAACACGCGATACGCCTTTTCGTGTTATATATCGTGAAAAACACACTGATGGTACACAAACCCCAGATATATATTCAGGGGTTATAAAAGCTAACCCAGCGAGTGAAAAATTACGAATGGCCGCGCTCACGTGTCAAAATGACTATGGCTTTCCGTACCAGCCAGTTGCTCAAAATGTCGAAAAACTAAACCCTGATTTGGTGTTCTTTTCTGGTGACCAAATTTATGAAAGCCATGGCGGGTTTGGTGTAATTCGTACTCCAGATAATTTAGCGATTTTAAATTATTTACGAAAATTCTATCAGTTTGGTTGGGCTTTCAAAGAGGTAATGCGTAATCAGCCGACAATTTGTTTACCCGATGATCATGATGTACTCCAAGGTAATTTGTGGGGTGAAGGTGGTGCTAGGATGGAAAACATTTCGAAAGACCCTACAGCGAGTGTTTTAGGCGGCTACATTGATTCTGCACGCGTCGTTAATATGGTACACAGAACGACTCTAAACCATCACCCAGATCCTCATGATCCAACACCAACCAATGGTATTAGCTCGTACTACGGGACGATGTTATACGGCGGTGTTGGTTTTGCCATACTTGCCGATAGGCAGTGGAAAAGTGGTCCAGAACGTATTAATGTTGCGGTTGGAGAAACAGGACAAGACGAAGATCCGCTTTATTATAATCCAATATTTAATCCCCCTGGCTTAGACCTGTTGGGAAACCGCCAAGAGAACTTTCTTGTGAAATGGGGTAATGACTGGCGTGGACATAAATTAAAAGCGGTTTTAAGCCAAACTGTATTTGCAGCTATTTCTACTCATCAGCCCTTACCTGATCGCTTTTTAAAATACGATTTCGATTCAAGTGGTTGGCCTGCCTCTGCGCGTAACCGTGCAATTGATGCAATGCGTGACTCTATGGCGTTACATATTTGTGGTGATACCCATTTAGGTTCTTTATCGCAATATGGCGTAAATCAGCAAAGAGATAGCAATTGGGCTTTTTGTACGCCAGCTATTTCTGCCGGTTGGCCAAGGTGGTGGAAGCCTGACTCTATGAAGATGCCTTATCAAAATCGCCCTGCACATGGGCTTGCTGAAACAGGCGAGTACAATGATACCTTTGGTAATAAAATTTATGTCTATGCGGTTGGTAATCCAGAGGTTGGAAAATCAAATAATCGCTATGTGAAAGCACATGAGAAAGGGAGTGGTTTTGGTTTTATTACCTTTGACTCTAGAAACCTCACCTACACAATGGAAGCATATCGCTTTTTAATTGATGTAGCTGATAGTAAGGCAAGTAACCAGTTCCCAGGTTGGCCTGTTACAATTCATCAGCAAGAAAACAAAGGCCTAAATTTATTAAGCTAAAATTAAATTGAAGCGTAAGTATTGTAGGTTTTTATAACTTGCAATAGGTAATATCTAAAGGGTTTATAATAGCGCTTAGGTCTTAATTGTAAGATGAATTAATGGTTTATTTGGGGGGAAATATAGAGGATTAATTCAAGGGGTGTTAGTAAATTGGCAATGCCCCTTGTAATTAACTTCAAATAGACTGCCAGGTTTATCTTATCTAATGGGTGTATTTGTCTGCTAGTGAGTGCTTTATTCTAAAGTGATAGCGATATCGCCGTCGGGTTTACAACAACAAAGCAATACTTCACCTTCACGGACAAACGCGAGGGGTTCTTGGTTATATATGATGCTGCCTTTAGTTAATTTCACTCTACAGGCTCCACAATATCCTTCACGACATTGATATGAAACCGTTAGTTTATTGTGTTCGAGGCAATCTAAAAGAGAAGGGCAGCCAGAGTCAAAGCTTACATTCTGGCTGCTATCTGTAAGGTCAACCCTTACAGTTGTACTGTCAGTCATTACAGATCAAAATCACCAAAGTCAGACGCATCAACTTGCGAATCTATTTGACCAACAAGGTAAGAGCTGATCTCGGCTTCTTGTGGTGCTACTTGAACGTTATCAGAAACCAACCAAGAGTTTATCCATGGAATTGGGTTACTGTTATTAGCAAACTGTGTAGGCAGACCTACAGCACTCATCCGTGCATTAGTGATGTATTCAACATATTGGCAAAGAATATCTTTGTTAAGACCAATCATTGAGCCATCTTTGAACAGGTACTCAGCCCATTCTTTTTCTTGCTCAGCGGCATCAACAAACATTTTAATTGCTTCGTCACGGCATTGTGCTGCGACGATAGCCATTTCAGGGTCGTCTTTACCATCTTGCATAATATTTAAAATATGCTGAGTGCCAGATAAGTGCAATGCTTCATCACGCGCTATGAGCTTGATGATTTTGGCATTACCTTCCATTAATTCACGCTCTGCAAAGGCAAATGAACAAGCAAAACTAACGTAAAAACGAATCGCTTCTAAAATATTAACTGACATCATGGCAAGGTATAGCAACTTCTTCAGCTCAAATAAGCTAATGTGTACTGTTTCACCATTTAACTCGTGCTTACCTTCACCGTAAAGGTTGTAGATAGCTACTTTATTGATCAGTTCGTCATAATATTTAGTCACTGCATCAGCGCGCTCACTGATTTTATCGTTACTTACAATATCATCAAAAATGAGCTCAGGTGATTGCGTCACGTTACGAATAATATGTGTGTATGAACGGCTATGAATTGTTTCGCTGAATGCCCATGTCTCAATCCAGGTTTCAAGCTCTGGAATAGATACAATGGGTAGTAAGGCAACATTTGGAGAGCGCCCTTGAACACTATCAAGTAACGTTTGGTATTTTAAGTTACTTAAGAATATATGTTTTTCGTGCTCTGGCAGCGCTTGAAAGTCTAACCGATCTTTACTTACATCTACTTCTTCAGGACGCCAGAAGAATGATAACTGTTTCTCGATTAATTTTTCAAAGATAGGATATTTTTGTTGGTCATAACGAGATACGTTAACTGTTTGGCCGAAAAACATCGGTTCTTGTAATTGGTTATTATGGTTTCGGCTAAAAGTAGTATAAGACATAGGTTCACTCAAAAAACTAACAGGGCAAAGCGGGCATAAAGCCCGCTGTGATTTTATTTAAAAATTTTTATATTTTACACGCACCGCCTGCGCAATCATCATCTTCTACTTGCGGGGCAAGCTCATCTTGTGAATCTGATGCACCGTCACGGGTGTTGTGGTAATACAAGGTTTTTACGCCAAGCTTATAAGCAGCAAGTAAGTCTTGCAGTAATACCTTCATAGGTACTTTACCACCTTCAAACTTATTTGGATCATAATTTGTATTTGCAGAAATAGTTTGATCAACAAACTTTTGCATAATACCTACAAGTTGCAAGTACCCTTGGTTTGAAGGAATATCCCACAATAACTCATAGTTTTCTTTTAAGCGGTCATACTCAGGTACAACTTGTTTTAAAATACCATCTTTACTTGCTTTAACGCTGATATGACCACGTGGTGGCTCAATACCATTTGTTGCGTTTGAGATTTGTGAAGATGTTTCTGACGGCATCAAGGCTGAAAGCGTTGAATTTCGCATACCGTGCTCTTTAATGCTCGCACGTAATGCATCCCAATCTAAATGCAGTGGCTCGTCACATATTTTATCCAAGTCTTTTTTATACGTATCAGTTGGCATTATACCTTGTGAGTAAGTTGTTTCATTAAACTTAGGACATGCACCACGCTCTTTTGCAAGCTCGTTTGATGCTTTCATAAGGTAATATTGAATTGCTTCAAATGTTTTGTGGGTAAGTGCATTGGCACTGCCATCTGAGTAACGCTTACCATTTTTAGCTAAGTAGTATGCGTAGTTGATAACACCTATACCCAGAGTACGACGACCCATAGTCGCATTTTTAGCTGCAGGCACTGGGTAGTCTTGGAAATCAAGTAA
Source organism: Pseudoalteromonas mucoides (assembly GCF_049257175.1). Lineage (NCBI taxonomy): Bacteria > Pseudomonadati > Pseudomonadota > Gammaproteobacteria > Alteromonadales > Pseudoalteromonadaceae > Pseudoalteromonas > Pseudoalteromonas mucoides. Next base: position 125,872 of record NZ_JBMMUC010000014.1, on the reverse strand, counting down.
GTTGTCTAGTGCACGTACCGCAAGCTCTGCAAGCTCTTCTAATTCGTCAAGTGATTCAATTGCGCCTAAGTTAAAAGCAGAAAGCGTACATAAGGCAATCTCACCTTCTTCATCATTTACATTGCTCAGTGGTTTAGTTGGTAATGCAATTTCTAAACATAAGTTAGATTGACGAATCGGTGCAACCTTCGAAATAAATGGGCTGTGCGTATTACAGTGATCAACGTTTTGTAAATAAATACGGCCAGTGCTGGCACGCTCTTGGGCAAACATTGAAAACAGCTCAATTGCTTTTATACGCTTTTTACGAATTGACTCATCTTGCTCATACTGAACATATAAACGATCGAATTCATCTTGATCTTCGAAGAATGCATCGTAAAGACCAGGTACATCAGATGGGCTGAACAAGGTAATATAATCATCTTTGATCAGACGTGCATACATTAGTTTATTAAATTGTACGCCGTAGTCTAAGTGACGAACACGGTTATCATCAACACCACGGTTATTTTTAAGTACGAGTAGGTTTTCTACTTCTAAATGCCATAATGGGTAGAATAATGTTGCTGCACCACCACGGACACCACCTTGTGAACAACTTTTAACAGCTGTTTGAAAGTGCTTATAAAATGGAATACAGCCTGTATGGTATGCTTCACCATTGCGAATAGGGCTACCTAAAGCACGAATTCGACCAGCATTAATACCAATACCTGCGCGTTGCGATACATATTTTACAATGGCAGAAGAAGTCGCATTGATAGAATCAAGGCTGTCACCACATTCAATTAAAACACATGAACTAAATTGACGTGTTGGTGTACGTACCCCCGCCATAATTGGCGTTGGTAATGAAATTTTAAACATTGATACCGCATCATAAAAACGCTTGATGTAATCTAAACGCGTTTCTTTTGGGTAATCCGAGAACAAACTTGCAGCAACAAGAATATATAAAAACTGTGCACTTTCGTAAATTTCACCCGTCACACGGTTTTGTACTAAATACTTACCTTCTAGCTGCTTTACAGCTGCGTAGCTGAAGTTTAAATCTCGGCTATGATCAAGGTAGTTATCTAGCTCGTCAATTTCTTGCTCTGTGTAATCAACCAGTAGATGTGCATCATAACGCTTGTCTTCTACTAACTTAGTAATGTGATCATATAAACGTGGTGGCTCAAATTGGCCATACGCTTTTTTACGTAGATGGAATACAGCTAAACGAGCCGCTAAATATTGATAATCAGGGCTGTCTTTAGAGATTTGATCCGCAGCCGCTTTGATAATTGTTTCATGGATGTCTTCAGTGCGAATACCATCATAAAACTGGATATGCGACTTTAACTCTACTTGAGAAACAGAGACGTTATTTAAACCTTCGGCGGCCCACTCAATAACGCGATGAATTTTATCAAGATCAAGTGACTCTTTACGGCCGTCACGTTTGCTTACAGATAGCTGTTGGTTCATAGTTTTGCCTGTATTCCTTGGGAAATATAGTCTTAGAAAATTATTATTCTAGTTATAAAGTTAAAAGCGAATTTAATTGAATAACATTTAGCCACAATATCTGGTGCTCTTCAAATTCTAGATCACAAGATAGTGTGGTCTGCGATCATTTGCAAGGGACAGAAATGAGCCCCTTTGTGGATAAGTTTGGGATAACATGCTTGTGTTAGTAGCCATTAACCTTTGACCTTTTGATTAAGGTGAAATTTATAAAAAGCAACTCAAGATCTATTAAATTTAGTCATTTTAAAAATAAATTTTGGCTGCTTTTTTTATCAACACAGTTTGAGCTAATTTTAGACTAATCACAACATATAGTGTTTTTAAATTGTTAATGCACTATATATGGTTAAATCCATCAATTGGGCTTTGCCAGTTAAAATCTGCATTCCAACTTAATGCCTCTGCTTCACTTGGCACATAACCCCACAGTGCGGTCGCGCTGTGCATATTGGCGGCTTTTGCAGCTTCTATATCACGTTGTGCATCGCCGATATATAAACAGCGGGTAGGCTCGACACCTAAAAGCTCGGCAGTATGCAATAAAGGCAAAGGGGAGGGCTTTGCAATATTAAGGGTATCACCACTGACTAAAGCGTGAGTATCTTTGAGCTCAGGTATTTGGGCAACTAATGGCTGAGTAAGAAACTCTGGCTTATTTGTCATGATCCCCCATTTGATGTTTTGTTGGTCAAGGGCTAATAACAATTGCGCGACGCCGGTGAAGCACTGACTATGAGCTGCGATATTAGCACTGTAGGCATCAAGTAACTGCTGACGAAGCTCATTTTGGTCTTGCCGTGATTGCCATAACTGACCAAAACCGGCTTCTAAAAGTGCTACTGCACCATTGGAGGCGGCAGGGCGGTATATGTCTGCAGTGACTAAGGGCATTAAATGTGCTTTGAGAACACTATTAAGCGCAGCACCTAAATCATCCGCTGTATCAAGTAGGGTACCGTCTAAATCGAAAATAAACGCATCATATTCAATTGTTTGCTCTGTTTTATTGAAACTTACCATTAGGCAAGCTTCTCAAAGTGTAGAATATAATTAACGCTTACATCACTATTTAGTGTGTATTGCTTTGATAGTGGGTTGTAATTTAAACCCGTACTAGCGCGCACTTTCAAGCCAGCTTGTTCGGCCCAAGTAATTAATTGTGCGGGTTTGATAAACTTTTTGTGATCGTGAGTACCTTCAGGCACCATTTTTAAAAGCTTTTCTGCACCGACAATAGCGAATAAATACGCTTTAGGGGTTTTATTCAAAGTTGAAAAAAATACGTCAGCCCCCGGTTTTGCCAGTGCTGCCACAGCATGGATAATTGAGGCTGGATCAGGGACGTGTTCAAGCATTTCCATACACGTAATTAGATCAAAACGTTCAGGGTGTTGTTGTGCGTATTGCTCTGCAGGTACTTTAATGTAATCAACATTCACTCCGGTTTCTAAACTATGCAACTTTGCCACGGTTAACGGCTCTTGCCCCATATCAATACCGGTCGCTTTAGCGCCCATACGGGCCATACTTTCTGTTAAAATTCCGCCACCACAGCCAACATCAAGTACTTCTTTATCAAATAAACCGTGAGCTTTGTCTGCTATAAAGTCTAATCGTAATGGGTTAATCTCATGAAGGGGTTTAAATTCGCCTTCGCGGTCCCACCACCTTTCGGCAATGGCTTCAAACTTTGCAATTTCTGCACTATCTACATTTTGATGTTCGGTCATAAAATACTTCCTCGTCAATCTGAGGCCATTATATAGGGCTAAATTAATAAATCGCAAAGATTTAGCGCCTGTAAATCTAAATTAATTGTGGTAGCATGGTCTATTAGAATACGTTTAATAACAACAAATACTCTATAACGCCTTTAAAACGGCACTTGTGAGTTAATACTGAAGGAATGTGATATCAAATGACTGATCTCGCCAATGAAATTCTGCCAGTCAATATTGAAGACGAGTTAAAAACGTCCTACCTAGATTACGCGATGAGCGTAATTGTTGGGCGTGCATTACCTGACGTGCGTGATGGTTTAAAACCAGTTCACCGCCGCGTTTTGTTTGCAATGAACGAGCTTAGTAATGATTGGAATAAACCATATAAAAAATCGGCACGTGTTGTCGGTGACGTAATTGGTAAATACCATCCCCATGGCGACAGTGCGGTTTATGACACCATAGTCCGTATGGCCCAGCCATTCTCTTTACGTTATATGTTAGTAGACGGCCAAGGTAACTTTGGTTCTGTTGATGGTGACTCTGCGGCAGCAATGCGTTATACCGAAGTACGTATGGCAAAAATGTCGCATGAATTATTAGCCGATCTTGAAAAAGAGACCGTAGACTTTGTACCTAACTATGATGGTACTGAGCAAATCCCTGATGTGTTACCAACGAAAGTTCCTAACCTATTAGTGAATGGTTCATCCGGTATTGCGGTTGGTATGGCAACAAATATACCACCACACAACTTATCTGAGGTTATTAATGGCTGTTTGGCTTTAATTCAAAACCCAGATTTAACTATTCATGAGTTAATTGAATATATTCCTGGTCCTGATTTCCCAACTGCGGCAATCATTAACGGTAAAAAAGGCATTGAACAAGCTTATTTAACCGGCCGTGGTAAAGTGTATATCCGTGCTCGTGCTGAAATTGAAGTGGACGAAAAATCAGGTCGTGAGACCATCATCGTTCATGAGATTCCTTATCAAGTAAACAAGGCGCGTTTGATTGAAAAAATCGCTGAGCTTGTAAAAGATAAGAAAATCGAAGGCATTAGTGCATTACGTGATGAATCTGATAAAGACGGTATGCGTATCGTTATCGAGATCAAACGTGGCGATGTAGGCGAAGTTATTCTTAATAACCTGTATGCACAAACACAGCTTCAAACAGTGTTTGGTATGAACATGGTTGCTTTGATCAATAACCAACCTAAATGCTTTAACTTAAAAGAAATGCTTGAAGCGTTTATCATTCACCGCCGTGAAGTGGTTACGCGTCGTACCGTGTTTGACTTACGTAAAGCCCGTGACCGTGCTCACACCCTTGAAGGTTTAGCTATTGCGCTTGCGAATATCGACCCAATTATCGAATTAATTCGTAAATCACCGACACCAGCAGAAGCGAAAGCCGCATTAACAGCACGCCCTTGGGAATTAGGTAACGTTAAGTCGATGCTTGAAAAAGCAGGTGAAGCAAACGTTGCACGCCCTGATTGGTTAGCAGATGACTTAGGTATCCGTGACGGTCAATATTATATTTCTGAGCAACAAGCTCAAGCAATTCTAGATCTACGCTTACACAAGCTAACAGGTCTTGAACATGAAAAAATCTTAAACGAATACCAAACGTTGTTAGATTTAATTGCTGAGTTATTACATATCTTGGCATCACCAGAGCGTTTAATGGAAGTTATTCGTGATGAGTTGGTTGAAATTAAAGACCAATACGGTGATGAGCGTCGTACAGAAATTAACGCGGCAGCACACGATATTAGTCTTGAAGACTTGATCAATGAAGAAGATGTAGTTGTTACCCTGTCTCACGAAGGGTATGTGAAGTATCAACCATTATCAGATTACGAAGCGCAGCGACGTGGTGGTAAAGGTAAATCAGCGACCAAGATGAAAGATGAAGACTTCATCGAGCGTTTATTGGTTGCGAACACTCACGATACTATTTTGTGTTTCTCAACAGCAGGACGCTTGTACTGGCTTAAAGTGTATCAATTACCACTAGCGAGTCGTGCAGCACGTGGTAAGCCAATTGTTAACTTGCTACCACTTGAAGCTGATGAGCGTATTACTGCTATCTTGCCGGTACGTGAATACGAAGAAGATAAATACATCTTCATGGCAACTGCATTTGGTACAGTGAAGAAAACACCACTAACTGCATACAGCCGTCAACGTGCTAGCGGTATCATCGCGGTAAATCTTAATGAAGGCGATAGCCTCATTGGTGTAGATATTACTGATGGTAGCAACGAAATCATGCTCTTCACTGACGCAGGTAAAGTTGTACGCTTTAAAGAAGCTGAAGAGACAGCGGTTGTTGATGAAAATGGTAACCCTGTGCTTGATGAAGATGGTAATCCTGAAATCCGCTTTAAAGGTGTGCGCCCAATGGGCCGTACCGCAACAGGTGTTCGTGGTATCAAGATGGCCGATGAGCAACGTGTTGTATCCTTGATTGTGCCTAAGACTGACGGTGCTATTTTAACAGTGACTGAAAATGGTTACGGTAAGCGTACATTACTTGAAGATTACCCATCTAAGAGTCGTGCAACACAAGGTGTTGTATCGATTAAAGTGAGTGAGCGTAACGGTGCTGTTGTCGGTGCTGTACAAGTTGACGATAATGACGAAATCATGATTATCTCTAATCGTGGTACGCTTGTTCGAACACGTGTAAACGAAGTTTCTACCGTTGGGCGTAATACTCAAGGTGTTATTTTGATAAGAACTATTGACGAAGAGCAAGTAGTTGGTTTACAACGTATCGAAGAGATCGAAATCGATGAGCTTGACGTTATCGAAGGCGAGAGCGAAGAAATAGTCGAAACGGTTAATGAAGAAGCGGGTGATAATCCACCGGTTGAATAACATTGACCATTAAAAAGCGGCTTCGGCCGCTTTTTTTTATTTATAAATAAAAAAGTAATTACTGGAATGAGGAAAGGTAATGAGTATATATAATTTTTGTGCGGGTCCAGCAATGCTACCGCCAGCTGTGATGGAAAAAGCACAAAAAGAATTTGTCGATTGGCAAAACTTAGGTGTCTCGGTGATGGAAATTAGTCACCGTAGTAAAGAATTTTTAGCATTAACTAAAAAATGCGAAGCAAGCTTGCGCCGATTAATGAATATTAGCGATGAGTTTGAAGTACTGTTTATGCACGGTGGTGGCCGTGGTCAATTTGCAGCTGTCCCTTTAAACTTACATTTAGATGACAAAGCCGCTGTTTATTGTGAAAACGGGGTGTGGTCTAAAGGCGCTGTAGCAGAAGCACTGAAGTTTACGCAAGTTGAAGAACTTGATGTTCGTAATGATACAAACGAACAATTCTCGATTAAACCAGTGAGTGAGTGGTCGTTTCCGACGGATCCTTCATATATTCATTATTGCCCAAATGAAACCATTGATGGTATTGAAGTATTTGATGTACCAAGCCACCCAACAGCGCCTATTGTCGCTGATATGTCGTCAACAATTTTGTCTCGCGAATTTGATGTAGAGCAATTTGATTTAATTTATGCTGGTGCACAAAAAAATATCGGTCCTTCTGGGCTTGCAATAGTCATCGTACGTAAAAGCTTGCTTGAACGCCAAGGCTTACCAAAACCGGGGATTTTTGATTATGCCCTGGAAGTTAAGCAAGGCAGCATGTATAACACGCCGCCAACGTTTGCTTGGTACTTAGCCGCCGAAGTATTTGAATGGCTTGAGCAAAATGGTGGTGTTAAAGCGATGGAACAACAAAATATTGCAAAAGCCGAGCTGTTATATAATTTTATCGATGCGTCGCCATTTTATAACAATAAAGTAGCCAAGCATTGCCGCTCTCGCATGAATGTACCATTTTGGTTAAATGACGAAAGTTTAAATGAACAATTTTTAAGCCAAGCTAAAGCAGCAGGTTTACTTGCATTGGAAGGGCACAGAATAGTCGGTGGTATGCGCGCGAGCATTTACAATGCAATGCCGCTTGCCGGTGTTAAAGCCTTGGTTGATTTTATGGCTAAATTTGCTCAGGAGAACAGTTAATGGAACAGTTACGACTTGAGCCAATATCGTCAGTAAATGGCAGTGTTACACTCCCAGGCTCTAAGAGTTTATCTAACAGGATATTATTACTGGCTGCTCTTGCACAAGGCACCACCGTTGTTGAAAACTTACTTGATAGCGACGATATTCGCCACATGCTTGGTGCCCTTAAGTTACTAGGGGTTAATGTTGAACTAAATGAAGATAAAACCGTGGCTACCGTACAAGGCGTGGGTGGGCAGTTTTTAACTCCTTCCGAACCTTTGTTTCTAGGTAACGCAGGCACGGCGTACCGTCCTTTAACCGCAGTATTAGCCGCAGTACAGGGTGAGTATGAGTTAATTGGTGAGCCGCGTATGGAAGAGCGTCCAATTGGCCATTTGGTTGATGCATTGCAAGCGCTAGGTGGTGAAGTTAAATATTTAAAACATTTAGATTATCCGCCACTGAAAATCACCGGTGGTCAAATTAATGGTGGTAATGTTGAAATTGATGGCAGTATTTCAAGTCAATTTTTAACGGCACTATTAATGGCTGCACCACTGTTTAATGGCGATACCACAATCACTATTAAAGGCACTTTAGTGTCAAAACCATATATCGATATTACGTTAGATGTGATGGCGCGTTTTGGTATTCATGTTAGTCATGATAATTATCAATCTTTTAAAGTTAAAGGTTCACAGCAATACAAAGCTGTCGAGCGCATTATGGTAGAAGGTGATGCTTCATCAGCTTCATACTTTGTCGCCGCAGCGGCCATTGCCGGTGGTGAAATTGAAATTAAAGGCGTAGGTGCTAAATCTGTTCAAGGTGATATTGGTTTTGCCAAAGTAATGGAGCAGGTTGGTGCACAAATTGATTGGTATGATGAGCGCTTAGTGGTACGTAAAGGCCAATTGAAGGGCGTTGATATTGATGCCAATGCAATCCCTGATGCGGCCATGACTCTTGCCACCGTTGCATTATTTGCCGATGGGCCGACTGCTATTCGAAATATATATAATTGGCGGGTAAAAGAAACTGACAGGTTGTATGCTATGGCCACTGAACTTCGTAAAGTTGGGGCTGAGGTTGTTGAAGGCCAAGATTTTATTGAAATTACACCGCCAACTAAATTTAACGATGTTGCCATTGACACTTATGATGACCATAGAATAGCCATGTGCTTTGCCATGGTAGCAGTGGGTGGTCAAGCAATCACAATTAACGATCCTAAATGTACCTATAAAACTTTTCCAACGTTTTTCAATGTACTAGCGTCTGTAAGTAAATAGTTACAATACGTAAAAATAAAAACTTACGTACAAAAAGCGGATCTATTTTAATATCTGGCGTATAATACGGCGGTTTTATTTTGGTGTGCATTGCAGGAGGTTTTAAATGCAGGCGTTATTAATGCCCGTAATCACCGTTGATGGCCCAAGTGGTTCAGGTAAAGGAACTGTTTGTCGCTTGTTAGCCGATAAATTAGGATGGGATGTTTTAGACAGTGGCGCGATTTACCGTGTGTTATCACTGGCAGCACTTCATCATCAAATTGCATTGGACAACGAAGAGGCATTGGTGCCTTTAGCTGCCAATCTGGATGTGCAGTTTTTAGTTGATAGTCAAACAAATGCTGGAAAGGTTATTCTTGAAGGCGAAGATGTATCAACCACTATTCGTAATGAAGAAGTTGGAGCCGCGGCATCAAAAGTGGCTGCTTTACCTCGAGTAAGAGAAGCACTACTTCGTCGCCAGCGTGCGTTTCGCACAGAAAATGGCTTAATTGCGGATGGTCGTGATATGGGGACCGTGGTGTTCCCAGATGCACCATTAAAAATTTATTTAACCGCTAGTGCGCAAGAACGTGCCCGCAGACGTTACGTTGAGTTGAACGAACGTGGTCTTGATGTTACACTAAGTGGTCTATTAGAAGATATTCAAGCTCGTGACGAACGCGATATGAATCGTGAAGTTGCACCGCTTGTGCCAGCAGATGATGCTATTGAACTTGATACTAGCGAGCTTAATGCACAGCAAGTGTTTGATAAAGTTATGACTTTATTAGATGCTGCGATTTCTGAAGGTAAACTTCCTAACAGAAAGTAAACACATTTTACATGCGCCAGCAGGATGCCAGTGCTATTTTAACAACCCCATGCAGCATGGTTGCTTATTGGTATTAAATATATGAGACGTATATTCGTATGTCAGAAAATTTTGCGCAGTTATTTGAAGAAAGCCTAAAGGGTTTTGAAGCAGAGCAAGGCTCTATTGTTAAAGGTACAGTAATCTCTATCGAGAATAACATTGTACTTGTAGATGCTGGTCTTAAATCAGAAAGTGCTATCCCTGCAGAGCAATTCAAAAATGCTGCTGGTGAACTTGAAGTTGCTGTTGGCGACGAAGTAGATGTTGCACTAGATGCAATCGAAGACGGTTTCGGTGAAACTATCCTTTCTCGTGAGAAAGCGAAGCGTCACGAAGCGTGGATCCGTCTTGAGAAAGCATGTGAAGAGCAAGAGACTGTTACTGGTGTTATCAACGGTAAAGTTAAAGGCGGTTTCACAGTTGAAGTTGATTCAATCCGTGCTTTCCTACCTGGTTCACTTGTTGATGTTCGTCCAGTACGTGACACAACTCACCTTGAAGGCAAAGAGCTTGAATTTAAAGTAATCAAGCTTGATCAAAAACGTAACAACGTTGTTGTTTCACGTCGTGCAGTTATCGAATCTGAAAACTCACAAGAACGTGAAGAGCTTCTTGCTAACCTTGTTGAAGGTCAAGAAGTTAAAGGTATCGTTAAGAACCTTACTGACTACGGTGCATTCGTTGATCTTGGTGGTGTTGATGGTCTACTACACATCACTGATATGGCGTGGAAGCGTGTTAAGCACCCTTCAGAAATCGTTAATGTTGGCGACGAAATCGCAGTTAAAGTTCTTAAATTCGACAAAGAGAAAACTCGTGTATCTCTTGGCCTTAAACAGCTTGGTGAAGATCCATGGGCAGCTATCGCTGGTCGTTACCCAGAAGGTTCTAAACTTTCTGGCCGTGTAACTAACCTTACAGATTACGGTTGCTTCGTAGAAATCGAAGAAGGCGTTGAAGGTCTAGTACACGTTTCTGAAATGGATTGGACTAACAAGAACATCCATCCTTCAAAAGTTGTTAGCCTTGGCGACACTGTTGAAGTTATGGTTCTTGAAATCGACGAAGAGCGTCGTCGTATTTCTCTTGGTCTTAAGCAATGTATTGCTAATCCTTGGCAAGAATTTGCTCGTCTTCAAAACAAAGGCGATCAAGTTACTGGTAAGATCAAATCAATCACTGACTTCGGTATCTTTATCGGTCTTGACGGTGGTATTGATGGTCTTGTACACCTTTCAGACATTTCTTGGAACACACCTGGCGAAGACGCTGTACGTGAATTCAAGAAAGGCGACGAAATCACTGCTATCGTATTGCAAGTTGACCCAGAGCGTGAACGTATCTCTCTAGGTGTTAAGCAAATCGAAGCTGACCCATTCAATAACTACCTTGATGCAAACAAAAAAGGTGCTATTGTTAAAGGTAAAGTGACAGAAGTTGATGCGAAAGGCGCAACTGTTGAACTTATCGAAGGCGTTGAAGGTTACATCCGTGTAGCTGATATCGCTCAAGAGCGCGTTGAAGATGCAACTACTGTTGTTTCTGTAGGCGACGAAGTTGAAGTGAAATATGTTGGTGTTGATCGTAAGAACCGCACTTTAAGCCTTTCAGTTAAAGCTCTTTTCGAAGCAGAAGAGAAAGAAGTACTAGAAAAGCTTAAGAAAGAAGAGCCAGTGTTCGAAAACGCAATGGCTGCTGCATTCGCAAATGCACAAAAAGACTAATTAATCAGTCTTAATAATTGGAAGGGCAGTGTTGCCCTTCCTTTATCTCTTTTTAAGGAAACGCTATGACTAAGTCAGAATTGATAGAACAACTTGCCGAGCAACACGCACACGTACCTGTGAAAGATGTTGAAAATGCTGTTAAAGAAATTCTTGAACAAATGGCCGGCTCATTATCTAGCTCAGATCGCATTGAGATCCGTGGCTTTGGTAGTTTCTCATTACACTTTCGTTCGCCGCGTACTGGCCGTAACCCTAAAACAGGTGATACGGTTGAATTAGACGGTAAGCACGTACCTCATTTTAAACCTGGTAAAGAGCTAAGAGATCGCGTTAACGCGAGCATTGCCTAGTTACCAGTAGGAGTAGTTACTTGTTTCGGGTATTAAAAGTAATCTTAGTAGCAATATGCTTAATATTTGCATTTGTACTTGGTTCACAGAATCCGCAGTTGGTGCAAATCAATTATATTATTGCTAGTAATACATTACCCTTAGCAATGATAATAAGTATCTGCTTTGCTTTAGGTGTTGCAATTGGTTGTTTTATTAGCTTTAAATTGTTTTCACAATTGAAGTGGCAAAATTATCGTTTGAAAAAGAAATTAGCGCCTGAAAAAAATAATAATAAGCTTGTTGCTAATAAAGACACCTAACTATGATTGAGCTTTTGTTTTTACTTTTACCCGTTGCGGCTGGTTACGGCTGGATAATGGGTAAAAATAGTGCTAAAAACCAAGCTCATCAATTAAATCGTCAGATCACCTCAGAATACAGTAAAGGCTTAAAATTCTTGCTCGATAGAGAAGAAGATCAAGGTCTTGAACACCTCATTAATTTATTAGAAGTCGCAGCAGACTCTGTAGAACACTACTCAACACTTGCGACTATGTTTCGCCGTCGTGGTGAGTTAGACCGCGCAATAAAAATTCATGAACTGCTGTTAAAGCATCCCAGCCTCAACGAACAACAAGCTGCTACTAGTCGCTTAGAGCTTGCTGAAGACTATATTATGGCTGGACTTTTAGATGGTGCAGAAGAGCATTTAGTGTGGCTGGTTAAAGCGAATCAAGAAGAAGCATTAGAACCTATCCTTACTTTGTATTCACAAACACGTGAATGGGAAAAGGGCATTAATATGTTTGAAGCCCACAGCGATTTATTTTCAAAACCTCAGCATTTTAAAGCCATTGCCAATTTTTACTGTGAAGCTGCATTGCTTGAAAACGATCCGCAGATTATGCGAAAAGCAATTAGCCTTAATCAAAAAGCAATAAGGCCTTTATATGAACTTGGTAAATCAGCGTTTGCTAAAGAAGATTATGTTAAGGCAATTTATTATTGGCGTGAGTTAATTACTAACTTTACATTTTTTGCCCCTTTATTTATTGAAGACTTAGCGCATAGTTACAGCCAGTTAAATTTAACCCACCAATTCCACGAACTGTTAGTTCAATTACTCGATAAAGGTGGCGTTTTAATAAAAATAAAGCATTGCCAAGCATTATTAGAGCAGGGCCATCCAGAGCAAGCGATTAAATTTTTAACAGATAGCCTGAAACGTCAGCCGACAATTCGTGGTTTTAGCTTCTTGCTGCAATTATTAGCAAAACAAAATAATGATATTAAAGAAGTATTAGATCAAATCGATAAATTGGTAACTTCTTATATTGCAACAAAGCCAGATTTTCAGTGCCAACACTGCGGCTTTACTAGCCATACTATTTATTGGGTTTGCCCGTCGTGTAAACACTGGGAAACCATAGTGCCAAGCCGTGGCTTAGACGGTTTTTAATTTTACTTATTTTCAATTCGTTTTAGGAAAGTTATGTCTCTCGAACAATCAAAAAAAGTTCTTATAGCCCTTGATTATGATGATCAGCAAACAGCATTAAATTTTGTTAAACAACTTTCTCCTGACACCTGTCGCTTAAAAGTCGGTAAAGAAATGTTTACTTATTTTGGACCTGCATTTGTTAAAGAGCTTATTGATTTAGGTTTTGATGTTTTCCTTGATTTAAAATTTCATGATATCCCTAACACAGTAGCAAAAGCAGTTACTGCCGCAGCTAAAATGGGCGTATGGATGGTTAATGTTCATGCCAGTGGTGGCGTAGAAATGATGACTAAAGCCAAACAAGAGCTTGAGCAGTTTGGTGATAAAGCCCCTTTATTAATTGCCGTTACCGTTTTAACCAGCATGGATGCTGCAGAGCTTACTCGTTTAGGAATTGATAAAACCCCAGAAGAGCAGGTTATCTATTTAGCAAAACTTGCAAAAGAGTCAGGCCTTGACGGGGTAGTGTGCTCAGCGCAAGAAGCGAAGAAATTAAAAGCAGAGCTAGGTGAAGATTTTAAACTTGTGACTCCAGGTATCCGCCCAGCTGGCAGCGATGCAGGGGATCAAAAGCGCATTATGACGCCAAAACAAGCCATTGATGACGGTAGTGATTATTTAGTTGTTGGCCGCCCGATCACACAAGCCGCCGATCCAGTCGCGGTTCTTAAAGAAATTAATGACTCGTTAAAATAAACAAGCGTTATTTTTAAGAGTACAAAGAGCAAAGTTTTTACTTTGCTCGTTTTGTTTCTGGGTATACAAATTTAGTTACTTGGCGAAGATTAGTCCGCAATGTGCCATGCGCGGACGGTGGTAACGCTTTATTATAACCCGTTTGATGCTTCGGGGTAATATACAGTACCAGTCTCGCCTGATTTAATTCGATTTAACCAGTCATGGTAAACGTGCGGGTATAAATGCTGTCTAGCCACACCTAGCCCTTTAAGGGCGTTCTCTAAATTAACTACCTTTTCAAGCTTATCATTCATATGTGCTTCCATATCATAATCAATACTTTTACTAGGCTCTGCTTTATCACCGTTCGATAAGAAAAAATCTGGAAGTTCAAGAGTGTCTAAATCGTCAAAATACCAGTTTTTATCTTTGAATTGAGCTGCTAGTTTTTTGGCTAAATACGCTCCTTTTTCATTTAGAAGCTCTGACAGCAATTCAAACTCCAGCTTATATTGAAGTAACAACGACGATTTTACATCCTCAATTGACTGATTTTTACTTTGATAAATCTTTAATAAAACTTCTTCCATTTCTTCTAACGTTGTCGACTTAGTGATCCTTTTAGTCGTTTCTGAATGCATTGCCAAACACAAGAGCAAGGCTAGGCATAGTGTACTACGGTGCATCCCTCTCGACATTTCCATTTTCAAAGTGCTAATTAATTCTTGTGGCGCACCAGAGAATATATGACTTAAAATATATTCGGGGAATGAACCAATATAAAAGGTAGGGGCATTTAGAGAAAACCTTGAAATAAGGATCATTATCAATAGCTTTTGACGTAATTTCAACTCAGGAAAAAGCTGATTTATCAACGCAAGAAAGCAAGAGTACTCACTGCCACTAAGCGAATTTATATCTTTATTAACCTGCGCGACTAACAAATTTGAAGATACTAAATCATCTTCATATAAATCACATGATATTAACTGCTCTTTTGAGTATGCATGCCCTTCTATCAGAGAAAGCATTGTGATTGGGGTGGACTGGATTACGCCATCATATTCATTTAAATAATGCATATGAACATACACGCCACACTGTTCATCATGCTCAAGTGAATACTTTAATTTAAGAAAGTTTTGAGCTGTATTTGAGTTTTGTAGCAGTTTCGAATGCATCTGAATCTCTGCATCATTTAAAGAGATTACTTTTAAATACGTTTCAGTTGGGTCATTAAACCAATTATACATTCTACAGGTGTATTCCATCCCCCACAGAGTCGAAGTCCCATCTAATAAATGCGTAGATTCGTGTTTATACGTTTTAAATATCTCAAGTTCAGTATTACTCAGAGTATTGAGGGTCTTTGTGTTGATTATTCTTTCAATATCTTCAACGGACTTACCATTATCATCATTGTTAATTTCGATTTGCTGTAAGCCAAAATCATACTGCCCTAAGGTTTGATCTTTAAAAATACATCTACTCAAAACTGCTCCGACATGACATAGTGTTATAACGAGCCTTTAGAATTACTCGTTTTTAATTTATTTTTATTGATGTATTAACCATAGCCGAGTTCCTATTTTGATTCAATCGGTTACTTCGATTTTACGTAAAGTATAAAAAGAGGATTTGCTGTTGCTTTAATTGGCGTTTTGGAAATTATTTCAAGTATGTGAGTAGTTTATTTTAGGTAATAAGAGCTTAATCTAATTAATGCATCGTGTTTGATACACACTAATATTAGTCTTTAAGATACTCCTCATTTACTTGTCATTTCCTTTGCTTTGTGCAAAAAACTTAGTAAATTATTCACAAATAGGTTAAGAGGCGCTGCGCTTTAGAGTAATACAGGCACTATAAACATTGCACTAGGCAATGACTATTTAGTGTCAAAAGGTTTAGTGTCACTGAGAGATATTTGGATCAATATTCATTACGGGAGGTGAAGCGCCCATTGCACTACCTGCTAATAAAAAGCGCATGATGGGTGGTGTGGGGGCTGGAAGTTAGAGACCTCCGGCTACCCGTTTATGTTTTGGAGCCAAATACATCGTATGCCGTTATTGCCGCTGCCCCAACAGCTACAACTACCGCAAATATTGAAGCTACAAGCGAATGTTTATATCGTTGATGATCAGCTTTTAGATTAGCTACGGCTGATGCCAAAACCGGAAACTGTATACAGTGGCGTTGTTTATCCACTTCAAACTCAAACAATTTAACCTCGACGCCTTTGGATTGCTGATATTTATATACATTAGCCAAATGGTAGTACAATCGACCAAATACCAATTCTGGGTCAGCACGTAACTTTCCTGCAATAAGCTTGCAGTCTATAGGCACATATATTTTTCCATCTCTAATTATTTCATTTGAATCATACAATTCAAACTCCGCTCGGTAGTGGTTATAAATACATTCAAGCAGTTCTAAATCAGTTGGATTTTTATACACTTATAGCTTCCTTCAAAAAAACATAACAGCTTATCGAACACCATAGTGGTGGTTTACAACACACCAAAACGGCGTATATTACATACGCTAATAATTTCACCAAAAATTACCATTGTAAACAAATAATTAAAATAGCTAGGAATTGCTCTTGTTATTTTTCACCAAACTGGCGGTTAATAATGTTATCGGACAAAGTTAGGCTTCAACTCACAAAGCAGAAATAAATTTAACTTTTTCAGTGTCCGGTTCTCGCTCATAGTTGCCATTAAAAGCTTATAAAACAAAAAAGAGCAAAGCTTTCACTTTACTCTTTTCATGATATAACAATATTTTGTTAGCCCGTAGCCCGTAGCCCGTAGCCCGTAGCCCGTAGCCCGTAGCCCGTAGCCCGTAGCCCGTAGCCCGTAGCCCGTAGCTTACTTAAGCCTAATAGACTTAGCTTCAATATCAATTAAACCTTGCTTAAATAAACCACCAATGGCTTTTTTGTAGTTTGCTTTACTGGTAGAGAACACCTTTTTAATAAGCTCAGGGTCTGACTTATCACCAATTGCTAAAACACCGCCTTCGTCTTTTAGCTTTTGCATGATTTTTTCACCCAGCTCACTGACTTTCCCCATACCTGGTTTTTCAAGTATGACGTCTATTTTGCCATCTTCACGGACTTTCTGAATAAACCCTTTGAGCTTTTGACCAACAAACAGGTTTTTAAATACCATATTATAAAAAACCACACCAAAATGTGCTTCTTCAATCAATACTTTGTAGCCGATATCCGTTTTGCCAGCCACAATTAAATTAACTTCCTGAAGGGCTGTGTATTGTGGTTCATCTTTTGATAGAAAACGATTAAAGTTGCTAGAAGCACAAATACGTGAACTGGCGTTATCTAAGTAAAGACGTACTAAGTAGGAATGGCCTTCTTGCATACGAGGCTTTTGTTCATTAAACGGGGCAAGTACATCTTTGTCTAAACCCCAATCTAAGAAAGCGCCGATGCTATTAATTTCTTTAACACGCAGTAGGGCGTATTCACCCACTTGTGCGTGTGGTTTTTTAGTTGTTGCTGTCGGTAAATTAGCATTATCTAAAAAGATAAAAACACTGATGCTATCGCCGGCTTCAAGCTCATGTTTAATTTCATGACTAGGTAAAAAAACTTCGCCTAAATCGTGGCCATCAAGGTAAGCACCTTCATTACTGACTTCGTTAACAAATAAGGTTTGGGTTGTACCAAGGTAACTCATAATTATTCCTGCTCTGGCTTTTTACGACGACGCATAGGTGCATCACCATCAATATTTAATGGTGCTTTTATTGGGGCTTGAGGTTTTTTAGGCTTAGCTTTGCGCTTAGGTGCAGCTTTAGCTTTTGGTTTTACTTTTTCGTTTATTTTATTCTGTACTTGCGGTTTTTTATCCCGCAGGCCTTTAAACTTACCCGTTAGCCCTTCAACAGTGTGAAATTCTAACTCATCATTTAAAAATGACTTAATGGCCTTATAACTAGGCCAGTCTTTAGGACCGACCAATGAGATAGCTGTGCCTTTAAATCCGGCGCGACCTGTACGCCCAATACGATGAACGTATTCTTCAGCATGTTTTGGTAAGTCAAAGTTAATAACATGGGTGACACTTAACAAGTCTAAGCCGCGAGAGGCAACATCGGTGGTAATAAGGACTTTGAAGTTTTCTCGGCTGAAGGCATCCATGATTTCAAGGCGTTTACTTTGTGTTAAATCGCCAGCAAGCGCTTGTGCTTTGAGCCCTTTACTATTTAAAAGCTCACTTAATCTGGCAGTGTCTGCGCGTGTCGCGGTAAAAATAATGCATTGGCCAACGTCTTCTTGTTTAACAAAGTGCTCTAATAGCGCTTCTTTGTGATCTAAGTGATCAGCTAAATATAAGCTCTGTTTGATATCAGAATGCTGCTCATTTGCAGCACTTAGCATTATTTGTTTAGGCTTTTTAAGTAAATTACGCGATAGCGCATCAACTTGGGCGTGATCAAGCGTTGCTGAAAACAATAATGTTTGGCGTAAACGGTGGTCGGCCAAATCATTAATCATTTTTAATTGTTCAGTGAAGCCTAAATCAAGTATCCGATCTGCTTCATCGAAAATTAATAATTCTAAACCACTCAACTGCAATGAACGTTGAGTTAAGTGATCAGCTAAACGACCTGGAGTAGCAATAACAAAATGCGGGTCATTTCTTAGCGCTTTTATTTGGTCATTAAAGTTTTCACCACCGAGTATTTTTACCGCTTTTATGTTGGTACCTGCGATAAGTAACCTAAGTTGAGTAAAAACTTGGGTGGCAAGCTCGCGAGTTGGAGCGACAATTAAAACGCGCGGGTCACGTTTACTGAGCGCTTTTTGCTTCATGACACGTTGAACGGCTGGTAATAAAAACGCTAATGTTTTACCTGAGCCAGTTTTAGATTGAGCAAAAATATCATGGCCAGCCAATGCTGTCGGCACAGCGTGAGCCTGAATATCTGTAGGCTTAGTAATGCCTTGGTGCGCAAGTTGAGTTTCAAGGCGGTTATCGATGCCAAGATCAGTAAAGTGCAAAGTGTCTATCTCCAAATGAGTAATTTAAATCTTCATAAATCTGGCCGCTATTATAGCTCAGTCAAGGTGATTGCTCACAGTAAAAACCCGTTAATCATTAGTTTTTTTGCATTTAATTTGAAAAAGCGTAAAATATGCGCCCCAATGCGCCGGATTTACGATTCGGTTATCAAAAAGCAAAATTAGGAACGCTCATGACTGCCATTCATAAAGATAATGTCACTAGCGCGCACTTTGTTGTGTGTGCACTGTACAAATTTGTTGCCCTACCTGAATATGAAGACCTTCGCCAACCTTTACTCGATGTAATGGAGAAAAACGATGTACGTGGTACGTTGTTAATTGCTGCCGAAGGGATTAATGGTACAGTTGCAGCTAAACGTGAAGGTATTGATAATCTACTTGCTTGGCTTGATAGCCAGCCTCATTTAGACAATATAGTGTCTAAAGAGTCTTATGATGATGAATGCCCGTTTTACCGTACCAAAGTGAAATTAAAAAAAGAAATTGTCACTATGGGTGTTGAAGGGGTAGACCCACTTAAAGTGGTTGGCAGTTACGTTAAACCAAAAGACTGGAATGCGCTAATTTCAGATCCTGAGGTTATCCTTGTTGATACACGTAATGATTATGAAATTGAAATTGGCACGTTTGAAAACGCAGTCGATCCTAATACAAAAACATTCCGTGAATTCCCACAATGGGCAAAAGAAAACCTCGACCCAACAAAACATAAAAAAGTAGCTATGTTTTGTACTGGCGGTATTCGCTGTGAAAAATCAACTGCGTATATGAAAGAGCAAGGGTTTGATGATGTATACCACCTTGAAGGTGGCATCTTGAAGTATCTTGAAGAAGTACCAAAAGAAGAGACCATGTGGCAAGGTGAATGCTTTGTTTTTGATAATCGCGTAGCGGTTGATCATGATTTACAAAAGGGCTCATACGATCAATGCCATGCGTGTCGTATGCCAATCACTGAAGAAGAAAAGCTAAAACTTGAGTACATGGAAGGGGTTTCGTGCCATCATTGTATTGATGATGTGACAGACGAACAACGTGCGCGATTTGCTGAACGTCAAAAGCAAATTGAATTAGCTCAAGCGCGTGGAGAAGGGCATATAGGTAATGAAGCTCAGGCTGTATTACAAAAGCGTAAAGAGGCTAAAAAAGCACAAAAAGACGCGCAACGTAATAATTAAGCCAAATAAGTTTGCAGAAAAACCCCAACTATTTGGGGTTTTTTTATGGGTGCAGCAAAACTGTTTTTATGAATTGTTTACTATTGATAATAGCTGATATGTTGAAAGAAACGCACAGTGATATCTTGACGCTCTTTATTAATCGCAAGAGGCTCAACCATATTACGAATAACACTCTCTACTTTATTCATAAAACGCCCATGGCCAATGCCTTGTTCATCGTTTTCATTGGCCACAATTATAAAATGCATTGTTTCAACAAGCTTGTTATCTAGAAAGTAATGACTGAACTGACAGGTTTGCTCATTGGTCGAGAAGCTTAACTTTTGTAGTTCACAGTTACTGTCATTCTTATCAATCTTACTGTTTCGAATTATGGGCATACAGCCATTAGCCACCATGGCTGCAATATTTAATTGCTTAGCTTCGCACGTGTTTATAAACTCACTGTAGAAATGCTCATAAAACTCGGTGTAGTCTCCCTTGTTCAGTAAATGTTGAAACTGGGTTTTAATGGTACGAGTGACAGGAATTTTAAAGGTCGCGTAGGTCATTTCATTATGATGTTCAGGTAAATTACACTGACGACTTTGGTAGCGTTGATATAAGCCTCGTAGTTTGTAGCCGTAGCTTTCTTTGTGACCTTTCGCTTTAGCAAATAAATCGTAAGTTAAATGCTGATGGTCACGCAGTTTAAATTGCTCCTCGCCATCAAGAATACTTTCTTGCAAAGTGTCTAATACCTTCTTCACGTTATTATGAAAAATAGCACTGTTAGCACGTAAGTCATCACCGGTTGCTAAAAATAGTAGGCGAATTTTTTTACTTGCTTGCTCAGTGTCATAAAAACACTTATGCGCTTCGTGATAACGAGGGTTATAGAAAAACAATATTTGCTTATTTGTTTGTAAACAATAGGATTCTTCGTGAAATCTAACAACAGGTAATTTATCGTTGGCGATTAGATGAACATTGTGCAGTTCATATTCATCACACAGAGCAAATAGCTGCCTTGCGATTCGCTCATAGCATTGCCGCGGCGTTTCAAACTGTGAGTAGAGTTTATTGCTTGGTTTAAATTCAGCAAGTATGTATTGATTTGCTCGTGCACTCGTTGGTATGTACACGCGATGTTGTGATAATGAAGCCATATTTATTCCCTAATATTGTTTCGTTAATGGCGCCACTTTAACTTGTTTGAATGACTTTTTTATTGCGCTAGAACAATTTATAGCCCAATTTTTAAACCCTGTGTCACTTTGTGAGGTTGCTTGGGTATATATGTAATAAACCCACATGTTTTACTGTATGTTAACGGTTGTTTTTGTAATAATGCAGTAGTTTTGTAACCATGCACTTATGTGAGGATTGTACTCCTATGGCGGAAATTGAGAATCGCCCAAGTAATTTTATTAGAACCCGTATTGATGAAGATTTAGCATCAGGAAAGCATGCGACCACGCATACGCGTTTTCCACCAGAGCCTAATGGTTTCTTACATATTGGCCATGCAAAATCGATCTGTTTAAATTTTGGTATCGCACAAGATTATAACGGTCTTTGTAATTTACGTTTTGATGATACTAACCCAGAAAAAGAAGACATCAACTATGTAAATTCTATAAAAGAAGACGTGCAGTGGTTAGGCTTTCAATGGGATGGTGAAATCAATTACTCATCTAACTATTTTGATGCCCTATATGGTTATGCGGTTGAGTTGATTGAAAAAGGCTTGGCTTATGTGTGTTTTTTAACTGCAGATCAAGCTCGTGAATACCGTGGCACATTAAAAGAGCCAGGTAAAAATAGCCCAACTCGCGATACATCACCGCAAGAAAACCTCGCGTTATTTGAAAAAATGCGTAATGGTGAGTTTAAAGAAGGTGAGTGTGTATTACGCGCTAAAATTGATATGGCAAGCTCATTTATGGTGCTTCGCGATCCAATTATTTATCGTGTTCGTTTTGCACATCACCATCAAACTGCTGACAAGTGGTGTATTTACCCTATGTATGATTTCACGCATTGTATTTCAGATGCGCTTGAAGGTATAACTCATTCTTTGTGTACATTAGAGTTCCAAGACAACCGCCGTCTATATGACTGGGTACTGGATAATATCAGCCTCGAATGTCATCCACAGCAAATTGAGTTTTCACGATTAAACCTTGAATACACGATTATGTCTAAGCGAAAGTTAAACGACTTAGTCGTAAATGGGCACGTTGAAGGCTGGGACGATCCACGTATGCCGACAATTGCCGGTCTTCGTCGCCGTGGTTATACACCAGCTTCAATACGTGAGTTTTGTTTACGAATTGGTGTAACTAAACAAGAAAACATGGTTGAAATGGGCATGCTTGAAGCATGTATTCGTGAAGATCTAAATGAAAACGCACCGCGTGCAATGGCTGTACTTGATCCTGTTAAAGTTGTGATCGAGAATTTTGGCGATGACGCTGAAACACTGTCAGTTGCTAATCACCCAAATCAGGAAGAAATGGGTCGTCGCGATGTCCCTTTCACACGTGAGCTTTATATTGAACGCGAAGACTTCCGTGAAGAAGCCAACAATAAATTTAAGCGTTTAGTGCTTGATAAAGAAGTGCGTTTACGCGGTGCTTATGTGATCAAAGCGAACCGCGTTGAAAAAGATGAAAATGGTGAAATCACAGCTATATATTGTAGCTATGACCCTGAAACACTAGGGAAAAATCCAAGTGATGGGCGTAAAGTTAAAGGGGTGATTCACTGGGTCAGCGCAACTGCAGCTGTTACAGCTGAAGTACGTTTATATGATCGCTTATTTAGTGTGCCAAACCCCGCTGCGGCTGAAGATTTTGCAACAACACTAAATCCAGAATCTCTAGTTGTTTTACCTAATGCAAAGCTTGAGCCTTCACTAGCAAAAGCTACCCCAGCGCAAGGTTTTCAGTTTGAGCGAACAGGTTACTTTAGCCGCGATACTAAGTCTGAAACCTTAGTGTTTAATCAAACAGTGGGTCTTCGTGATTCATGGGCTAAAATAGAGCAGAAGTAATTCTGCTCTAAAAGTAATAGATACAAAAAAACCTGCTTAAGCAGGTTTTTTTTATTACTTATAAAGCTAAATTATTGGCTGTCAGCAAAAGCTTTACACGCTTCAGTGTCAGTACACTCGCCGTAAAGGTAAAGAGAATGGTTAGTTAGCTTAATACCATTTGCTTCAGAAATTTCAACCTGTCGACGTTCAATTAAGTCATCTTCAAACTCAACAACTTTGCCACACTTCAAGCAAACAAGGTGGTCGTGGTGAGTGCTGCCAGATAGTTCAAATACTGATTTACCACCTTCAAAGTGGTGACGAGAAACAATACCTGCATCATCAAATTGGTTCAAAACACGGTAAACCGTAGCAAGACCAATTTCTTCGCCTAGATCCAAAAGAATTTTGTAAACATCTTCAGCGCTGATGTGTTGGTTATCTGGAGATTGTAATATCTCTAAAATTTTAATACGCGGTAAAGTTACCTTTAAACCGGCTTTCTTTAATTCCAAGTTGTGATCAGTCATTAAATCTGTCTCAATATTAATTTGGTTATACTAGTACACCTTATAAAAGATGTGCACGACACATTAGCAACGCTTAGAATAACGTGCTAAACGCTTAAGTGCAAAGATCAATTTCAATAAAGTATCTGAAAGCTTAATTGCTAAACAAAAGCATAATTAAAAAGCGCCATTTGACGCTTTTTAAGCTTGTTAGTCAGCAAGTTCGCTTAAGCACATTTCTTCATAAACTTGTGCAGACCATGCTTTTACACGCTGCTCTGTCAGCTCTGGTTGACGGTCTTCGTCAATCCCTAAACCAACAAAGTGGTTATCATCAGCCATGCCTTTAGATGCTTCAAAGTCATAACCTTCAGTTGACCAATGGCCAACAACGATAGCACCACGTTCAGTAACAATATCGTTGATCATGCCCATCGCGTCTAAGAAGTACTCAGCGTAGTCTTCTTGGTCACCACAGCCAAAAATAGCAACAAGTTTGCCATCAAAGTCTATCTCTTCGAGTTCAGGGAAAAAGTCATCCCAGTCACATTGCGCTTCACCATAATACCAGGTAGGGATGCCAAATAAGATTAAATCAAATTCTGCGATCTCTTCTTTTGAGCTTTTCGCAATATCATGAACAGCCACAAGCTTTTTACCCAATTCTTTTTGGATCATTTTAGCTACGTGTTCTGTGTTACCTGTATCACTACCGAAAAAAATACCTACACTTGCCATGAATTTAAAACCTTTTATCTATCAATAGCCAATCTTTCTTGTAAAATCGTTTCAATCAGTGCACTGCGGCTAATATTTTGTGCATCGGCCATATCACTTAACGCCTGATAAAGCTGTGATGAAACTTTAAATTCAACACGTTTTAAACCACGTGCCTTATCTCTTTTTATTTGATTACGTTTATTTACCTTTAACTGAATGTCCCGTGGAAGGGGATTCGTTTTAGGCCTGCCTGGGCGTTTTTCGTATTCAAATAAATCGAGTGTTGTTCTGTCTGTTTCTGATTTAGCCATGGTTAGTTATCCTACACCTGCGCCTTGCCAAAACACTTGAATAAGTCCTTTGGCAATAAAACCAGAACAGCCTAAAAAGAGTACAAGCCATACTATATAACGACCAAATTTAGGCACACTGCCTCGTTTTAGTACATCTTGAATAGCCATACCGATAAAAAAGAACACACCGGCTAAGCCAAAATACAACCCAAGGGTATCAAATTCGTTAATTAACTGACTGACCATCAACGTATAACCTTTAAATTAAACGGCGCGTACTATAGCACACTAAATCGTAATAATTTAGTGTGCTATAGCAAAAACACGTGATTAAATTTGGCCTAGTCGGCAAGTAAGAAATCACTGATTGATTTATTCACAGCTTGCGGTTTTTGCGCATGCAGCCAGTGACCTGCGCCGTGAATAATTTTCGCTTTCGCATTTTTAAAGCGAGCCATAATTGCTTCTTTATATTGAGGCAATATGTAATCAGAGTCATTACCCTTAATAAACAAAGTATCGCATAAACAAGAATCATTTGCTTTAATATCTGATAAAATATTTTCATATTTATTGTTCAAAGCAGCTAAATTGAATCGCCAAGCAAAAGCGCCTTGTTCATTTTTTGCTAAGCTTTTAAGCAAAAACTGGCGTACGCCAAGTTCGCTAATATCTTCTTGCATAATAGAGTCAGCGTGTTTTCTATCATTAATTGCTTGATTAGCTACATTATTAAGGGCTTTAAAAATACTTGTGTGGCGAGCTTGATAAGCAACCGGTGCAATATCGAGAACGACTAAACGACTGACTTTTTCAGGATATAAATGAGCCACTTGCATAGCGACTTTACCACCCATAGAATGGCCAACAAAGTGTGCCTTATCTATATTTAAATGCTGCATAAGCTCTACTATATCTTGACTCATACTCGCATAGTCCATAGTTTCGCTGTGTGGTGAGCGTCCATGGTTACGCAAGTCTACGTTGATAACGAGAAAATTGTCAGCCAATGAATTGGCAATGACGTTGAGGTTCTCAAGTGAGCCGAATAGACCATGTATAAGAATGACAGGCAAACCTTGGCCCGATTGTTTATAATTTAATAGCATTGTGGTCTCCAATAAAAGTGTGCTTAGTTTGCCTAGTGAAATAACAAATTGCAAAACATAGAGAATTAAATCAGCTTTGGGTATAATCAAGCTGAATGAAAAAATATGACCCGTAACGACAGGAATAACATGAAAAAAATTGACATAGACGACGAGTTGTATCAATACATTGCGAGTAATACGCAAAGTATTGGCGAAAGTGCATCAACTATTTTACGTCGTTTATTAAACCTTAACGGCGATATTGAACAAACAACAGACAACGTTGAGCAGAGCCAAGCTGACGCAGATGCTACAGCACAAAGTGAAGTACCTGCTGAACAAGTAATCATTGAAGAAGCACCCGCAAAGCCAGTCACAAAAATGAAGCAAAAAAACGCTAGTGTCTTTAACGTACTTAATAAAGAAGAGCTCGCGATGCAAAAGGGCGTTGTTGGGCGGTTTTTATTTATTTTGTCTGCATTACATCGTACACACAAAGACGATTTTTCAGCTGTCCTTGATGTGCAAGGCCGTGATCGCGTTTATTTTGCTACTAGCAAAGAAGATTTAGTTAATAGTGGAAGCAGCATGAATCCAAAAAATATCACTGACAGTGAATATTGGGTCATGACAAATTCAAATACAACACGAAAGAAAATGATGTTGCACGAAGTGGCGCTTGGCTTGGGTTATAATGCCGAACAAGCAGAACAAATTAGAGATTACTTATAACTAATAAGGAAATGTAATGGCGATTCATCCAGGTGCAGGTAAAGCTGCAACTCAATCTGATTTAGTAAACGTACCAAAATTAGTGTCGGCTTATTATTTAAATGAGCCAGATTTAGAACAAAATCCAGAGCAATGTGTTGCGTTTGGTACATCAGGGCATCGTGGTTGCTCTTACGATGTGAAATTTAATGAATCACATATCCTTGCTGTTACCCAAGCTATTTGCGATTACAGAAAGCAAAATAATATCTTCGGCCCGCTTTTTTTAGGGAAAGATACCCATGCCCTAAGTGAAGCCGCTTATAACTCTGCAATTGAAGTATTAGTCGCTAACGAAGTACAAGTAATTACTCAAGAAAATGATGATTACACCCCAACACCTGTTATCAGTCATGCGGTAGTTTGTCATAATAAAACCCACCCACATGAATTAGCAGATGGCATTGTGGTGACGCCTTCTCACAATCCACCTGAAGATGGCGGATTCAAATATAATCCACCTAATGGTGGTCCGGCAGATACCGATGTAACCAAATGGATTGAAGACAGAGCCAACAAGTTGTTATTAGAAGACTTAGTTGAGGTCGAATTATTCCCGTTTGCTAAAGCATCTCGTTCGGGTTTTATAAAGTACCAAGATTTGATGACACCGTATATTGCCGACTTGGTCAATGTAGTTGATGTTGCTAAAATTGCTCAAGCAAAAGTGAAAGTTGGTATTGATCCACTCGGTGGTTCTGGGATTAACTTTTGGCCTATAATTGCGGAAAAATTTAATTTAGACCTAACAGTCGTAAATGAAAGTGTTGATCCGCGTTTTGCTTTTATGCCGCTCGATAAAGACGGCAAAATTCGCATGGATTGCTCTTCTCCTTATGCAATGACAAATTTAATCGCACTTAAAGATAAATTTGATATTGGCATTGGTAACGATCCTGACTATGACCGCCATGGCATTGTCACTCCAGATGGTTTAATGAATCCAAATCATTTCTTAGCTGTTGCAATAGATTATTTACTTAATCACCGTAATTGGTCTAGTGATGTTCAAATCGGCAAAACGTTAGTGTCAAGTGCGATGATTGATCGCGTAGTTGAACGTAATAATCGTCAAGTTAAAGAAGTGCCTGTTGGCTTCAAATGGTTTGTAGAGGGCCTAAACGAAGGTTCACTCGCATTTGGCGGTGAAGAAAGTGCTGGCGCGTCATTTTTACGTTTTGATGGCTCGGTATGGAATACAGATAAAGACGGCTTTATTATGGGATTACTTGGTGCAGAAATCCTAGCAGTCACAGGTAAAACGCCATCAGCACTTTATAAAGAGCTTGAGCAAGAATTTGGTGCGCCTTTGTATAAGCGTATTGATGCACCAGCAACAGCACAACAAAAGCAGCGTTTAAAAGCTTTAAGTGCGCAAGATGTCACTGCAGACACATTAGCTGGTGAGCCAATTTTACAAAAATTAACGCACGCGCCAGGTAATAATGCTGCTATTGGTGGATTGAAGGTTGTGACTGAGAACGGTTGGTTTGCAGCACGTCCATCGGGTACAGAAGATATCTATAAGATCTATTTAGAATCTTTTAAAGGTGAAGAGCACTTAGCCTTACTAGAAAAAGAAGCTAAAAAGCTAGTTGATTCTGTAATTAGCTAATTATATAAAAAGCATAAATGGCTGATTCTTTCAGCCGTTTTTGTATTTACTCCACACAAAAGGCGATGCACATGTCAGCCACATCAGATTATATTGAACAATTACACATCTCAGGAGATTTCCTCACATTAAGCCGAGAAAATGAATGGCACTTGGACCCAGGTGAATTTACTTTGTCTAACGGTACAAAAGTAAATGTACATGATACAGGGGTCATTGAATTTCAACCTCAGGTGACAACTTCAAAAGACATTGTTCTGTCAAGTGCAATACATGGTAACGAAACTGCACCTATCGAAATATGTGATGAGCTAATTAAAAGTATTATCAAAGGTAAACTTGCACTCGCACAAAGGGTTTTGTTTATTTACGGTAATCCGCAATCAATCAATATTGGCAAGCGATTTGTAGAAGAAAACCTCAATAGGTTATTCAACGGACATCACACGGCGGATGGCGTTACAATGAATAATGAGCGTGTTCGCGCAGCTAAGCTTGAACACTATGTGAGTGATTTTTTTGCACGAGGCGAAGCAAACAGTGCACGATGTCATTATGACTTACATACTGCGATACGAGGGTCTAAAAACGATAAGTTTGCAGTGTATCCTTTTTTGCATGGTAAACCGTGGAAAAAATCTCAGCTGCAGTTTTTACTCAGCTGTGGTGTAAATACTGTTTTGATGATGAAGTCTGCCGCAACCACATTTAGTTATTATTCGTCTTATGTACACGGCGCAGACTCGTTCACCGTAGAACTTGGTCAGGTAAAACCTTTTGGTGAAAATGATATGTCTCGCTTTGCCAAAACTAAAGACACGTTAATTGCATTAATTACTCAAAATGAAGTTAACTACAAGCAATTTAATGCAGATGATTTTGAACTATTCTCTGTCCATCGTTCAATTAATCGCACGGAGCAGGATTTTTCTTTCCCATTTTCTGATGATGCCGTTAATTTTACAGGCTTTGCGAAAGGCGAATTACTCGCCAAAAATGGTCAGACCTGTTATTACGCAGATGTAGATGGGGAAGCCATTATTTTTCCAAATGCAGATGTAGCGCTAGGCCAACGTGCATTATTAACCGTTGTTCCCCTTGAAATTAATGAGAATTTTAAATAATTTCAGTCTAGTATTTTAGTTAACTATATGATTTTAAATATCACTTTATATTGTATAGTTAACTTTCCAGTCCCTCTCTCGTCATTTATCAATCATTCGTCTATGATTAGTTGAATAACATTTTACGTTAACGTAAAGTGTTGGCAGCTTTAATTTAATTACAGTGCAATTTTTGCAAAGATTAACCTAGCAAAAATTACTAATAATAATAATTAACCTGATCTTAGGTTACCTAATTTAGCACTGTATTTCTCGACAACAGAAGAAGGTAGGTTATGAGTAACCCAAATAACGTATCGCAGAATATTAGCCATGAACTTGCATTTATTGATGGTCATGCCTTAAATATTCCAACCTTGAGTATTTTAACCGAGGATGGCGATATCCACAGCGGTGCTTGTGCACCCGATATTGATAAAGACACAGCAATTCACTTATACGAAACAATGCGTTTTATCCGAGCGCTTGACGAACGTATGCAAGCAGCACAACGCCAAGGCCGCGTTAGCTTTTATATGCAATGTTTAGGTGAAGAAGCTGCGGTTACAGCCTCAGCAGCAGCACTGGATCAAGATGATATGATCATGGCGCAATACCGTGAGCAAGCAGCATTGCATTATCGTGGTTTCACCCTTGACCAATTTATGAATCAAATGTTTTCAAATGAACTTGATTTAGGTAAAGGGCGTCAAATGCCGATTCACTATGGCAGTGCAGCATTGAACTACATGACTATTTCGTCGCCATTAGGTACCCAAATACCGCAGGCAACGGGTTACGCTTATGGTCAAAAAATTAAGCACGTTGACGCTAAAACGGGTGAACTAAAAAGTAATATCGACAATGTCACTATATGTTACTTTGGTGAAGGGGCGGCCTCTGAAGGTGATTTTCATGCAGGCTTAAATATGGCTGCAGTGCATAAAGCCCCGGTGATCTTTTTTGCCCGTAATAATGGCTATGCTATCTCGACTCCTGCAGATGAGCAATTCAAAGGCGATGGCATTGCTTCTCGTGGTGTTGGCTATGGTATTAAAACAATTCGTGTTGACGGCGGCGATGCATTAGCGGTATTTGCGGCAACTCAAAAAGCGCGAGAAATAGCAACATCCACGGGTGAGCCGGTATTAATCGAATCAATTGCATATCGTTTAGGCGCTCACTCAACGTCAGATGATCCCAGTGGTTATCGTTCTAAAGCGGAAGAAGCTAACTATCAGGCTTGCCCAATAGAACGTTTTCGTAAGTGGTTAATAAAACAAGAATGGCTCAATGACGAAGACGATGTAAAAGCGAAAGAACAAATTCGTGAAGACATTCTTGCTGCATTAAAACGTGCAGAGGTGATTGAGAAACCAGCATTAGAAGAGTTGATTTCTGATGTATACGACACGCCAATACCATCATTACAACGTCAATATGAGCAATTAAAAACCCATATTAAGCAACATCCTGATGCCTATCCAGTCACTGCAGGGAGAATTAAGTAATGGCTAAAATGAATATGTTACATGCAATTAATTCAGCCCTTGATATTACGATGGCAGAGCATCCGCAAGCCTGTATTTTTGGTGAAGATGTGGGCTACTTTGGTGGCGTGTTTCGTGCCACGTCAGGGTTACAAGAAAAGTATGGTCAGCATCGCGTTTTTAATACTCCATTGACTGAGCAAGGGATCATGGGCTTTGCAAATGGTCTTGCTGCATTTGGCGCGCCAGCGCTGGCAGAAATACAATTTGCCGATTACATTTTTCCTGCATTTGACCAAATCGTCAATGAATCAGCTAAATTCCGTTATCGCAGTGGTAATGAGTTTAATGTGGGTAATTTAACCATACGCACGCCTTACGGCGGTGGTATAGCAGGGGGGTTATATCACTCTCAATCCCCTGAAGCTTATTTTGCTCATACTCCAGGATTAAAAATTGTAGTACCTCGTAACCCATACCAAGCTAAAGGTTTATTACGTGCATCTATTAAAGATGATAACCCGGTTATTTTCTTTGAGCCTAAACGTTTATACCGTGCATCTACAGGTGAAGTACCTGAAGAAGATTACAGCATTGAGCTTGGTAAAGCTGAGGTTGTTGAGCAAGGAAGTGATGTAACATTACTTGCTTGGGGCGCACAAATGGAAATTATCGAAGATGCTGCAAAACAAGCTGCTGAACAAGGCATTAGCTGTGAAGTGATTGATTTACGCAGCATATTACCTTGGGATGTTGAAACAATTGCGCAGTCAGTTACGAAAACAGGGCGCTTAGTAATAAGCCATGAAGCACCAATCACTAACGGTTTTGGTAGCGAGATCGCGGCAACGATTCAGCAAGAATGCTTTTTACATTTAGAGTCTCCAATCCTACGTGTGTGTGGACTTGATACACCTTATCCGTTGGCACTTGAAAAAGAATATGTGCCAGATGCATTAAAAGTACTTGCTGCCATTAAGCAATCGGTCGAATTTTAGGAGTTATCATGGCAAAAGATTTTATTTTACCCGATATTGGCGAAGGCATTGTTGAGTGCGAAGTTGTTGAGTGGCTCGTTAGTGAAGGTGACACAGTCGCTGAAGATCAACCTATCTGTGATGTAATGACAGATAAAGCGTTGGTGCAAATTCCCGCCGTTCACGATGGCGTAATTACCAAGTTGTATTATAAAAAAGGTGATATCGCGGCTGTACATGCCCCTTTATTTGCGATGGATGTTGCAGGAGAAGCGAGCTCGCAACCGGTTGAGCAATCAACAAACCCAGCAAATAATGGCTCTGAACAATTAGAAGATTTTATTTTACCTGATATAGGTGAAGGAATTGTTGAGTGTGAAATTGTTGAATGGTTAGTCGCAGAAGGCGAGCACATTGAAGAAGACCAAGCTGTTTGTGATGTAATGACAGATAAAGCGCTGGTACAAATTCCTGCTAAATATACTGGTACAGTTCACAAGCTCTACTATGCAAAAGGGGATGTTGCACAGGTTCATAGTCCGCTGTTTCAAATGAGCATTGCAGGTACTGGCCAATCCCAGGTTGATGTGAATGACGCTGTTGTTAAAGCGCAGTCCAACGCCAAAGAGCACACATCAGCTGCACCAACGTGTAATGTTAGTACTCAGGTTGTGAATAAAAAGGCTGTTGCTTCGCCTGCAGTACGTCGGAAAGCGCGTGAAATGGATGTTGATTTAACGTGCGTACCAGGAAGCGGAAAAAACGGCCGTATTTATAAAGAAGACATAGAGCAATTTGTAAATTCAGAAGTACCAAATAGTATTGATACGTCTGAGCTTAACGCACCTGTGGTCAATACAGCGGCTGTTAGTAATGAAAGCACACGTGTTGAGCCTATTAAAGGGATTAAAGCTGCCATGGCTAAACAGATGGTTGCATCTGTTAGTAGCATTCCACACTTTACTTTTTGTGATGAAATCGACTTAACTGATTTAATTGCTTTACGTAGCTCGTTGAAAGAA
Source organism: Pseudoalteromonas mucoides (assembly GCF_049257175.1). Taxonomy (NCBI): domain Bacteria; kingdom Pseudomonadati; phylum Pseudomonadota; class Gammaproteobacteria; order Alteromonadales; family Pseudoalteromonadaceae; genus Pseudoalteromonas; species Pseudoalteromonas mucoides. The sequence continues at coordinate 93,353 of NZ_JBMMUC010000014.1, read as the reverse complement.
CAATACAAGCAGCAGGGCATTAAATTAACGATGATGCCGTTTTTTATTAAGGCGCTATCGTTAGCGATGAAAGAATACCCGGTACTAAACTCTAAAGTAAATGATGAGTGTACTGAATTAACCTATTTTAACGACCATAACATTGGCATGGCCGTTGATTCCAAAATTGGCCTTTTGGTGCCAAATATCAAACAATGCCAAAATAAGAGTATTATTGATGTAGCTAATGCTGTTACTCGCTTAACTGACGCTGCTAGAGACGGTCGTGTTAGCCCTGATGACTTAAAAGGTGGCACAATCAGTATTTCTAATATTGGCGCAATAGGTGGGACTATCGCAACGCCTATTATCAATAAGCCAGAAGTTGCAATTGTTGCATTAGGTAAACTTCAGCATCTCCCGCGCTTTGATGATAAAGGTAACGTGATAAGTAAAGCGATTATGCAGGTAAGTTGGTCTGGCGATCACCGTGTTATTGATGGCGGGACTATTGCTCGTTTTAATAATCTATGGAAATCGTATCTAGAAGATCCAGCCAAAATGATGATGGCAATGAGCTAACGCTTATTGCAGTAAAAAAGCTCAACGTTATTGTTGAGCTTTTTTGTGTCTGTTGGTCTGATTAAACACCATAAAAATACAAGCCGTAGCCAACTAACACCGCAGGAATGGCTGAATAGAAGGTTGCGATAAGTGCGGCTTTTGGTGCCATTGCAATTGCTGGGAAGAGGGCGTCACCATCATTAGAAATAGCATTTGCTGCCAAGGCACTAAATGGAATAATACCCTGAATATATAAAGTTGTAACAATGATTTGTGGACCACAACCAGGCAAAAAGCCTATGAGCACAGCGATCAGTGGTGCCAGGTAGGCATAATGTGAAAACCATGCTTTTAAGTCAACACCAGCAAAGGTAACCAATAATTCAAACAACATAAAAGACGCTACAACCCAGGCGGTCACGAAATGTGTGTCTTGTAACACTTTATATAGCTTAGAGGGCGGTTGGCTTGATTCCTCTTCACAGGTTATGTCTTGATAACTTCTACCTTTAGATGAAAAAGCCCATGTTATTACTGCATATAATGCCATTGCAGCACCAAAAAACATAACCGTATCATTTAATCCCGAGCCAAATTGTGCAAAATCAACATTGAGTGCGATAAGTAAAGCAATGATAAGGCTGGGAATTAATATAACCTTCCAAATTGATTTGCTCAAAATGATGGCTTTACTTGGTTGGGACTCGCATTCTTGTTCTACATTTTGGTGTTCAGGTCTTAAAAAGTCGCTTTTATGAAAGTAATTCACCAAAGTGCCGCTGATCACACCAACGCTTAATCCAATAAGCATTATTAGCCCGCCTTCAGTTGGTTTAGTAGCGAGTAATAAAAAGGCGGCATCACCCATGGTCGCAGTCAATACAGCAACGATAGAGCCAAAGCTAGCTTGCCCTTTTGTAAATTGAGTCACCACGATAATTGCACCACCGCAACCTGGTAAAGCACCTAAAAAAGAGGCGAAGCTCACTTCTAATGTGGGTGATTTAGCATTGAGATAAGCTAACTCTAATTGGGGAACTCTGTCTATTAGGTAGTAATAAATAAAAAGCGTAGCAGCGACAAACACACTAACTTGAAAAAATGCATCACTCATTGCAGCAAGAGTAATGTCGCGAATAGGGGAGTAGGCCAAACAGATAAGCAAAATCAGTGGCAACACCATACGTTTATTTTCAATAAAAGGGCGTGTTGAAATAGATGAGATAAACTTTGGCAATGTGAGAGTAAACATAAGTGCAACCTAAAACGTTATTAAGTTGCACTTTAGAATTAAATTAAATGAAAATCAATATCATTTGCATTATTTTCTTTGGAATTCTGAGTTTTCATTCCATTTTGGCCATTCTACTTGCTCAGAAATATCAAAACCTACTTGATAAAACAACTGTAAGTCTTGTACCGCACCAGATAAATCCCATTCATCACGGTATCTATCACATGGTTGATGATAACAACCACGCAACACTAAGCTCATACGCTTACGGTAACTCGCAGTTTCTTCATCAAGTGCTTCACTGCCGCCGCCAGCATACATGGCTGGTACACCCATATTGGCAAAGGCAAAATGGTCAGAGCGATAGTAACCACCAGACGATGGTTTAGGGTCGCCAGACACTGTTCGGCCTTGTTTTTTGGCTGCTGTGGCTAACAAAGAATCCATTTGTGATTTACCAATGCCGACTACACTAATATCTTTCACTTTACCTAATAGGTTCAGGCTATCCATATTAATGTTTGCAACAGTTTGATTGGCTGGGATCACTGGGTTTGCAGCGTAGTATTTAGAGCCTAGTAAACCTTGCTCTTCTGCTGTCACGGCTAAGAAAGTCATTGAACGGCTAGGGTGCTTAGGCAACTGAGCAAATGCTTCAGCCACTTCAATCATACCCGCTGTACCAGTTGCATTATCGTGAGCACCATTATAAATTTGATCGCCCTTACGATTTTTATCTGTACCTAGGTGATCCCAATGCGCAGAATAAATGATGTGCTCATTTGGTTTTTCGCTACCTGGTAACGTCGCGATGAAGTTATATGAGATAGATTTTTTTATGGTATTTTTAACTGCTACTGAGGCTGTTAAATCGCCCATATCGACATGATAGGCACCTTTTGCTGCATTTTGTTTTGCAGTGTCAAAATCAAGGCCTGCTTTTGTAAAGAGCTCTTTAGCTACATCAGTTGTAACCCAGCCTTCAACAGTGACACGATCCATGTTGTTATTTTCTTTTTGAAAACCAAACTGCTCGCCACTCCATGAGTTCTCAACAACAGACCAAGGGTAAGAAGCAGGGGCTGTTTCATGAATGATGATTGCACCAGCAGCCCCTTGACGACTAGCTTCTTCATATTTGTATGTCCAACGACCATAATAGGTCATTGCATCGCCAGTAAATAGCGCTGGATCTTTGGTGGCAAAACCGGGATCGTTTACTAACATGACCACTGTTTTACCTTTTACATCAAGGCCTTCATAGTCATTCCAGTTATACTCTGGCGCGTTTACACCATAACCAACAAAGACAAGCTCTGAATCTTTAATATTCTCGTTTTCACTAATACGGCTGCTGCCCATGACCATATCTTTTTTATATTGGTAATCTTTGCCACCAATTGATAAAACCATATCAGAATCTGCTTCGAGAGATACAAGCGGTACTTCTTGCAAAAAGCTGTCGCCATTACCTGGTTCAAAACCAATTGCTGTAAATTGTTCAGTTAAATAAGCAAGAGTCAGCTCTTCGCCTTTAGATGATGGTGCACGACCACCAAATTCATCAGATGCTAATACCTTTACATGCTCTGCAAGTTGCTGTGCATTGATAGACTCATAGCCTTGTTCAACATCTTCAGAAGTGAGACTTGTTGCTGCACAACCTGCAAGCACTGCGCTTGCCAGTAGTGTAAGAGAAAAATAACGTTTCATAGTCACTCTTTTTTTGTTTTAAGTGCTAACAGTATAAGAACTTCTATTAAATAGAACCAGTTTTTGCGGTAAACTGAGTTAATACTCTTGTAAAGCAAAAGGTACTCATGAAGCGGTTTACCCCTTATGAGCAATGGCACCCTCAGTTAGTAAGCAGTGGTGCCTTTGAACATTTAAATAGTCTATTTAAGTTAAATCAGCAATTAGATTGGCCCACGTGTGATTGGTTTTCACCGTTTCTAACTGGCGTAAATGAAAATAATAGACCGATCGTATTTAAAGATGACGCTTTATTTAGTGAAGAACAGCGTTATTACGAACAAATTATATTTGATACAGGCTATGTACCGACTCGCCAACAAAACTGGCATGATTTATTTGGTGGCTTTATTTGGTGCCTATTTCCTAAAACCAAAGCTTTATTGAATAAGCGACACGTTGAAGAAATCAGTTTGCATGGCACAAAGCAACGAAGTAAACACCGTAATGCATTAACACTGTTTGATGAATGTGGCGTTATTTTAGCCGTAACAGATTCTCAATGGCCCGAACTATTAAGAGATCATCAATGGCAAACTGCTTTTGTCGATTTACGCCAGCAGTGGGGACAAAGCATTAATGCCTATATGTTCGGTCATGCAAATTATGAAATGTTGACAAAGCCATATATAGGGCTTACCGGAAAAGCTTTTTTTGTAAAAGTACCTGATGACACATTTTGTAAAGATTTAACTGCGCAATATGCGCACCTAGATACAGTGCTTTATGAGATGATTGGGAAAAATAATTGTCTAGCTGATAATAGTCTATTATCTCCTTTGCCATTGTTAGGTGTTCCTGGCTGGCATATTGATAATAATAACAGTGATTTCTACAGTAATACGGATTACTTTAGGCCAAAACGAAGGACACGAAAATGATAGAAGTAGCAGGGCTTAAAAAGAAATTTAAGCTAACGAAAGATCATAAAAAAAACAAGCTTGAAAAAACGGATCCACGAGAGGATAAAGATTACTTTCATTCAGTTAGGGATGTAAGCTTCCATTGTAATGCAGGTGAAGTACTTGGTTTACTTGGGCCAAATGGGGCAGGAAAAACCACCACATTGAGAATGATCTCGACTGCACTTGTGCCAGATGAAGGCAGTATTACCATCGCAGGGCAAGATATCATAAAAAAACCATTATTTGGCCGTAAGTCAATTGGCTTTTTGTCTGGTAGTACGGGGTTGTATGGCCGTTTAACAGTGAAAGAAAATATAGAGTATTTCGCAAAGTTACATGGCATGAAAAAAGCAGCCATTACCTCGCGTTGTGCACAGTTGTTTGATTTACTCGATATGCACAGCTTTATTGATAAACGCGCTGATAATCTATCAACCGGTATGAAACAAAAAGCAAATATTGCACGTGCTGTTGTTCATCAACCCGCAGTAGTAGTTCTTGATGAGCCAACAACGGGGCTTGATATCATGACTACTCAAACTGTGATTAAGTTTATTAAAGGGTTAAAAGAGCAGGGCACACCGGTTATATTTTCAACCCACCACTTGGATGAAGTCGCCCTACTGTGTGATCGTGTTGCGGTTATTAATGAAGGTATTAGTTGTTTTGATGGTACAGTTACAGATTTTAAACACGCTGGTAATAGCGAAGAACTTAACCAAGCATTTATGAATATTTTGACGGAGAAGCGCGATGTTTGAGGTATTTAAAAAGGAATTAAAAGAGCTTCTACGCGATAAAAAAACATTATTGTTTATTGTGGCGTTACCAATAGCCGTATTCCCGTTAATTTTTGCTGTAATGGCGTTTATCACTTCTCAAGCGGCACTTGAGGCCGAACAAGAAGTTCATACGTATGCCATTATTAATGGCGAATACGCTCAAGAATTCACAGACAAAGTGTTTTATCATAAAAGTTTTAAACTTTACCAAGGTGATAAAACGTTTACTACGGCTGAGCAACTTAAAGATGCAGTAAAAGCAGGCCATATTGATATGGGGATCTACCTGCCAAGTAATGCAAGAGCAACACTGGACGGTGAAAAGCAAAGTGAGTGGCAAGTTGTATTCAATGACGCCAAATCAATAAACTTTTTATTCCAGCGCGTAAAAGATTTAGCAACCGAATTTGGCAATTTAATAAGGGCTGATAAATTAACCAGTTATGGTATTAGTGAGGAGCTACAAACGGCCATCATAGACCCGATTAAAGTTGTTAAAGTTGACACTGCCGATAAGCGCGAAAGCTTAGGTGAAAAAATAGGTGGATTTGTACCCTATTTATTAATTCCACTAGTGTTAATGGGAGCAAGCTACCCAGCCATCGATATTGGGGCAGGGGAAAAAGAACGTGGCACACTCGAAACGCTGCTATTAACCCCTATTACACGTACCCAACTGGTACTTGGTAAATTTATCACTTTATTGGTGTCATCAATTGTAACAACCAGTATTACTGTTTTGAGCATGGGCGTGTGGATCACCATTGCCATAAATGTTATGGATTTAGAGATTGCAAAAACGGCCTTTAGTACTTTACATGTAATAGATTTTGCGTTGATATTTATTATTTTACTCCCTCTAGCAGCTATATTTGCATCTCTTGCGTTGGCTATATCTATTTATGCCCGTAGCTTTAAAGAGGCGCAAAATTACATGACTCCACTGAGCATGGGCGTGATTTTTCCAATTATAGTGGCGCTTTTGCCTAATGTAGAGTTGACTGCTAAAACTGCATTTATCCCAGTGACTAATGTTGCTCTTGCTATTAAAGAGATAATCAAAGGAACGGTTGATTACACTTTGGTGGGGTTAATCTTTTTAGCAACGGTTATTGTTGCAGGCGCTTTGATTGCGTTTTGTGTTAAGTGGTTTAATAAAGAAGAAGTTTTATTTAGGTAAGTCATCTAATGGTGGCTGCCCAGCCACCATTTCTATATATTTCAATAAATAAGATAAATAATTCTGAAATATCGATTAATTCAATGTGTAAATGCTCTATACTTGATGATAATAAATTTTATCGATATGGCATTGATTTCATGCAAAGCCCAAGCTCAATTTCGAGTTTGTTTAAAACAAACAAAGTTTTTTTACTCGCTCTACTGTCATCAATAGTGTTAGCGGCTGTCAGTTTATATGTTTTTGAATTGAAAACTCGCAGTGATGTTTATAATAATGCAAAAATAGATCTTAGCTATACACTTGAAACTAAAAAGCAGTATCTTAAATCCCAATTACAAAATAGTGTTTCTTCAATCAATTTTTTAGACTCAACTCCTCCAATATCAGGTATACGTCGCTCCCTTGCAAATAATAATGTAGATCCTGCTTTTAATGTTCAGGTTTCGGTTTGGCAAACCCGCCTAGCTGAAATATTTACTGGGTTTATGCGTACAGATGAAACCTTATCACAAGCTCGCTATATAACTTTAGCGAATCAAGGGCAGGAATTAATCAGAGTCGATCGTATAAATAAAGAAATAATACGTATTGAGGGGGATGCTTTACAAAAAAAAGGTCAGCGTGACTACATGCTTAAAGCCAGTATGCAGAATAAAAATACTGTGTACATTTCACCTATTAATTATAATCGTGAGAATGGAGAGATTCAGCGTCCATACACAAGCACATATAGAGTTGCAAAGCCGGTATTTGATGAGCAGGGCTTCGTTTTTGCAGTACTAGTGACTAATTATTTTGCAGAGCCTTTATTAGCCAATTTACCAAAAAATACCACAGAAGGCGTGAGTGTTTACCTCTTGAATAGTCAAGACCAATTTCTTTACCATCCTGATAGTAATATTCAATTTGGCTTTGAATTTGGTCAAGATGTAAGATGGGCAGATGTATTTAATAGTAATCAAGAAATTAACTCAGATATAACCTTGTCAATGTCACAATTACCAAAACAGTTTTATTTGAAGGAGCGTCTTCACTTTGAAGGTAATATTGCAATGCTACCTTTAGAACTTGCTGTTTCTATCGACAGTGAGGTACTACTGAAAGAAGTGTCTCAACGACGCAACAATTTTATTGTGGTGTTAGTTTCTTTATTTTCGGTTATTTTATTTCTAGTGTGGTTGTATCAACGATATATAAATCGCAAGTTAGAACTTCATTCATTAAAAGAACAAAACAATAAAATAATAGAGAACTCTCTCGACGCTATCCTTACAATTGAAGAAGAAGGAGTGATTTGTCAATCTAACTATACAGCCAGAGCAAATTTTAATTTAACAGATGGTGTTACTAAGTTTACTGATTTATTTACTCTAAAAGAAGAAGATCAACAATGTATTGCCAGTACAATCAATGCCGGAACTAAGCCACCATTTGAAGCCATCTACTCAGATGAAACTCAGCAACAGCAGTACTACTCAATAACTCTTACTTCTGTTTATGATGTGTTTACTCAAAAACATCAGGTTGCTGCTATTTTAAGAGATATCAACTCACTTAAAACGATTCAAAGCGAGTTACAAACATTAAACAACACGCTCGAACAAAAAGTAGCTCAACGTACTGTTGAGCTTGAAACTGCTATTGAAGAAGCATTAGCAGCTAGCAATGCTAAAAGTGATTTTGTTGCTAATATTTCCCACGAAATACGTACACCTATGAACGGAGTATTAGGTATGTTGGGAATGCTTGGTGAAGAGCCTTTAAATGAGCAACAGTCGAATTACCTTAACCTTGCAAATTCAAGTGCGACATCCTTAATGACATTAATAAATGACATTCTTGATTTTTCAAAAATTGAAGCTGGTAAGCTCGACATTGATAACCATAGTTTTGACGTCATTACAGTCTGCAGTGATATGATCACGTCAATGGCACTACAAGGGCAGCGAAAGGGCCTCGAAGTTATTTTAAATACAGACAAGGTACTCGACAGGATGTTGGTCGGTGACAGCCATAGGCTCAAGCAAATCCTTATAAACCTGTTGAATAATGCTTTTAAATTTACTCATCAAGGCGAAGTAAGTTTAAGCCTTGATTGTAAATACCTGACCCAAGATAAACTGATTATGAGTTTTGCAATTCAAGATTCTGGAATAGGGATTGCAGCGCAGAATATAGAAAAACTATTTGAAGTATTCACCCAAGAAGACAATAGCACAACCCGCCATTTTGGCGGCACTGGTTTAGGGCTTTCAATATGCAGAAAGCTCGCCCAATTAATGGGTGGGGATATTACTGTTGAGAGTGAAAAGGGGAAAGGCAGCTGTTTTACAGCTCATATTGAACTACATGTAGCACCAGAAAAAAAATTGAATACCCCAATAGAGCTTGCTAAAGATATAGAAGTCGGCGTATTAATTAAAAAAGACAGTGTTTATAATAATATCAATAACCTACTTGTTAAAAATTGCCAAGTTAATTCAAATAATATTCAGCGGTTTGATTATCAATTCAATTACGATGAAATTAAAGTTGATTTGCTGGTTATTGATAATGAACATCCTGAACTTGAAAAAATAATTGCTTTATGTGAAAAACAGAATAAAAAATACATGCTTATCTTACGTGATTTATTACTAAGCAAAGACATAAAAGCTACTTACCCGCAAAGTTGCCATGTATTGAATAAGCCACTAACACAAGATCAGTTTAGTTATAAATTGGCCAGTATTTTTGGTGCAAATAATCGCTTCTTACTACCGGCAGATAAACCATTTGAAATGGAAGAAGAGTACGACTTATCAGATTATAAAGTTTTATTGGTTGATGACAATATGATCAACTTAGAGGTTGCTAAAGCTATTTTAAGGCGTACGAAAGTTAATGTAACGTGTGCAAACGATGGCATTGAGGCAATTGAGATCTTAAAGCAACATCAAAATACACCATTTAATGTGATATTAATGGATTGCCAGATGCCAAATATGAATGGGTATGAAGCTACTGCTGCGATTCGAAAAGGAACTGCTGGATCAATATTTAATCACGTACCAATTATAGCTATGACAGCGAGTGCTATGGCGGGTGATCGGGATCGTTGCATTGCTGCAGGTATGAATGACTACCTCACAAAGCCGATTAAGCCGAGTAATCTTAAAAATAAACTGGCTATGTGGATCGGGCACAACACATAGCCAATAAGCTTAGGCCGCAGATTTTTCAGGCTTAGTTTGAGGGTTATTAATTACCGTGATATCCGCTGAATTAATAACCCTTTGTGTTTCTGACCAATGTAACAGTTCTATCCGCCCATTTTCCTGCTCAACCAATGCAGTACAATTTTCAATCCAATCACCGTCATTACAATAAACAATACCATCAACGACTTTTAATTGTGGATGGTGGATATGGCCACAAATAATACCGTCAACACCTTGCTTTTTAGCTTCATGAATTGCGGCATTTTCAAATGCCTCAATGGCTTCACGTGCTTTATGTACCCGTGCTTTTAACCATGATGCTAGTGACCAGTAATTACCACCAAACAGCCGTCTAGTTCGGTTGGTCCAACGGTTTAAAAATAACAAGAGATCATAACCTGCATCACCCACAATACTTATAAACTTGTTATAGCGGGTGGCTGAGTCAAAGTCATCGCCATGAACCAGTAAAAAACGTTTATTGGCTTTGGTTGTATGAATATATTGCTGGTGGACTTCAACGCCAAATAATGTGTTATCTACATAATGGCGAAATGTTTCATCATGATTCCCTGGTATATATATAACGCGGGTACCTGATTGCACTTTTTGTTGTATACACGCCAAAACTTGATAGTGACTTGGATGCCAAAAAAATTGTCTTTTCATCGACCATAAATCAACAATATCACCCACTAAAAACAAAGTGTCGCATTCAATACTATTTAAAAAGTCGAGCAGGTAGTCTGCTTGACAATCTTTATAGCCTAAATGTACATCGGAGATCCAAACGGCTGGATAGTGCTTTTTATCGCTTTTTTCTGTATCTTTCATGATGGTTACCCGCGGTGTAATAATAACCAATTTAGGTATCTTTAGTTACGCTTACACGACACTTTTACTAAATCTCTATGACAATTATAAAGATATTCAAATATGATAAGCCTTACCGTATCCTAATGGACTACCAACTAGTTAATGAACATAAGGATACAAATTAACGCTGTAGAATTTAAAAATACAAGCGCTCATGCAATTGAGAATGTAACGTTATCCGTGATCGCAACACATGGTCGTGTTTCTTGTAGCATTGTTGATGCGAAAAACCGCTGTAGCACAGGTTTTCCAACTAAAGGATACAGTGGAGGAATGCTTAGTGTCAGTTGGAACAATCATCAAAATAAAGAGTTCGAACAGCAATTTATTGTGCAACAACCAGTAAACTCTGATAGTGCAACGCACTACAAATTAACGTTATTGCTTAGCGAGTTTGGGCAGTTAGACACTCAACTTGAGCTAATAAATTAGGTAATAAAAAAACCGCACTATGCGGTTTTTTTATTACCATGTCTGTCGCTACTTAGGCGCTTAGTGCTGCTTTAATTGACTCTATAGCAGTATCTAAATCAAGCATTAGTTTTTCGCCTGTATGACGGTTTTTAAGCTCAACTTTATTTTCATCAAGATTACGCTCACCGATAACTAAAGTAAACGGCACCCCAAGTAATTCCATGTCATTGAACATGACACCCGGGCGTTCTTTACGGTCATCAAATAACACATCAAGGCCCGCTGCTTTTAGTCCATCGTAAAGGTTATTTGCAATATCAGGAATACGGTGCGACTTATGCATATTCATAGGTACTATTGCTAAGTCAAACGGAGCAATAGGTTGCGGCCACTTAATACCGTATTGATCGTTATTTTGTTCAATAGCAGCGGCAACAATACGTGAAACACCAATACCATAACAACCCATAGTCATAACTTGGTTTTTACCAGACTCACTTAATACACCTGCTTTCATTGCTTCTGAGTATTTTGTGCCTAACTGGAAAATATGGCCTACTTCAATGCCACGTTTTATTTGTAATGTACCTTGGCCACATGGACTCGGATCGCCTTCAACAATATTTCGAAGATCGGCGACTTCGTAATGTGCTACATCACGATCCCAGTTAATGCCGCTGTAATGTTCATCATCTTTATTAGCACCGGCTACAAAGTCGGCCATTACATTGGCAGTTCGATCAACAATTACTGGTATAGTCAAACCTACAGGGCCAAGTGAACCTGGTTTTGCGCCAATTGCAGCAACAATTTCTGCTTCTGATGCCATTTCAAGTGGCGAATGTACTAGTGGGTGATTTTGAGCCTTTAATTCGTTTAACTCATGATCACCTCGTAGTACTAGGGCAACTAAACCACGTTGACCATTTTCATCAGCGGCGCCATATACAATAAGTGTTTTAACACCGCGATGAGGTTTTACGCCGTAGTGTTTTTTCAGCTCGCTAATGGTTTTAGCTTCAGGTGTTGGAAATGCCTTTAATTCCTTGCCTGGGGCTGGGCGCTCTTCATTGGGTGCAAGGGCTTCTGCTTTTTCGATATTAGCTGCGTAGTCGCTTACATCACTAAAAGCAATCGCATCTTCACCTGACTCAGCAAGAACATGAAATTCATGGGATAAGCTACCACCAATTGAGCCAGTATCGGCTAAAACAGGGCGATAATCTAAATTTAAACGCTCAAAAATATTGCAGTACGCTTTATGCATAACTTGATATGTAGCATCAAGACATTCTTCACTTAAATGAAATGAATACGCATCTTTCATGGTGAATTCGCGAGCTCGCATTACACCAAAGCGAGGGCGGCGTTCATCTCGCACTTTAGTTTGTACTTGATAGAGCGTTATAGGCAGTTGCTTATACGAACTTATCTCTTTACGGACAAAATCCGTTATGACTTCTTCGTGAGTAGGGCCAAGTGCAAAAGGGCGATTATGTCGGTCATTAAATCGAACGAGTTCATCACCAAACTGGTCCCATCGACCAGACTCTTGCCATAAATCAGCTGGCTGGATAACAGGCATTAACATTTCAATAGCGCCGGCTTTGTCCATCTCTTCACGTACGATATTTTCGACTTTACGTAACACGCGTAAACCAGAGGGTAGCCACGTATATAAACCCGACGCAACGCGACGGATCATGCCGGCTCTTAGCATTAATTGATGCGATATTATTTCAGCATCAGACGGCGTTTCTTTAAGTGTAGCGAGTATATATTGACTGGTACGCATGTTTTTTCCGATAGTTATAAAATTATTATTTCAATAAGGGCCTCAGTTTAACAGCGGTTGCTTTTACACTAAAGCGCTAAGTGACATTTTCTAAATTTTTTCTATGTGACTAACATAGTTATGTTCGCCATTGACTTGCCAGCGGATATTAAAATTGTACAAAGTCATACCATAGCTTTGCTCGCCATCTTTTTGCTTTTTATATGCAGGGCGAGGATCTTGTTTAAGTACATTTGCTATAAATTCTTTTAGTTCTGGGTATTGTTTTTGCTGAATTATAAATTCGATAGCAGAGTCACTAAAATCGACACTCATTTGTGTCTCTGGTCTTACATCAGCAAAACCTGCACTTGCATCGGTCATGGCATCTGAGTATGGCAAATAAGGTTTGATATCTAAGATTGGCGTGCCATCGAGCAAATCGATACCAGAGAGTAGTAAGCTGAGCTGACCATTTTCATATTCGATACCTTCAAGCTTAACAGCGCTCATACCGATAGCATTAGGTCGAAATGTTGCACGAGTGGCAAATACGCCTTTGCGGTCATTACCTCCCAAACGTGGCGGCCTTACCATGGCTGAGTAGCCTTTCTCCGCTGTTTCATGAAAACGAAAAAGCAGCCAAATATGCGAGAACTCATCTAAACCTCTGACAAATTCTTCCCGATTAAAATCAGCACAAAATACAAGTTTGGCCTTTGCTTGAGGCACTAATCTAGGTTGACGGGGGATGGCAAACTTTTGCTTATATGGAGAGTGGATATGGCCTACGGCCGTTAACTGATAATCGCTCATAAAACCAATTTTTTGATTATTTTACGTTATTCTAACCGTAAAATAAGCAAAAAGGCAGCGGATGCTGCCTTTTAATATTAAACCATTTGGTCTAATTAAAACATATACTGAACAGAGACAGAAGCTACGTCCATATCTGGGTCAATATCGTCTTCTAATTTATAACGCTCATACTCTAAACGCATTTGTACATTTTGCGTAAACGCATACTCAATACCAGCGCCGTAGAACACATCGCCACCATCTTGATCAACCGACACACTTCCAATTGCAGGTATGTCTTGGGTCACTTCAGCATCCCATTCAAGCCAACCACCTTTTGCATAGATAGAAAAGTTTTCTGTTAACGGAGCTGCCAAACGAGCAGCAAGCGATACACCGTCTACCTCAGCATAGCTATCAATATCACTTACTTCATCAAAATTTTGATAAGCAAGTTCTACACTAACGTATTTATTGAATTGAGCACCCACGTAGCCTTTTAGCATTTGTGAGTCGTCGTCAAAGTCTGTATCGTTTTCTGAGTCTTCAAACTCAAAAGAGTATTGTCCATAGCCGATACCAGTATAAATGCTCGGCATATCCATATCAGTTACTTCTGCGTGAGCCGCATTGTTAAAACCAAATAGTGCAAGTGCAACAGCAGAAATTGAAAGTGATTTAATCATTTAATAGCTCCTTTACAAAATAAAAAATAAATAACTTTTCGTTATTCGTCGTTTAGTCATTTATTTAATAGCATCCATTGTGCCAACAATTAATCGCTCAAAATATGCGTTAATTGTATGTTTTTAAATCATTTAAAGGGTGTTTGCTGTTATTTGAATCACTCATTCAGTTTCATGGGTGCAGCTTTTTCAAGGTGCTTTGTAAGTTTTACTTATGCAGTTTGTACAATGCAAAGGTTATTATGTTTCAGGAGCTGATTTGTGCAGCAAGGTTTCTGTTTCGATAGCAATTTCTTTCATTTTAATGGCGTAATTTTCTAGCTGCTTGTCGTCTTTTGTTACAGCAGTAAAAGGAGGAACTGCGACCGGGTAGCCAGTTTCATCCATTGCAATGAAACTAATAATACAGTGATTTGTTTCAACCAAGTTTTGTGTTTTAGGGTCGCCACATCGCACTTGTATAAAAATTTGCATACTTGTTTTGCCCGTATGCGCTATTTTTGCCTCAACTTCGACAATTTGACCCACAAGGATAGGGCGTCTAAATTTAACACCAGCGACAGATACTGTAACGCAGTAATGGCCGCTCCAACCCGCAGCGCAAGCATAACCTGCTTGGTCAATCCACTTCATGACAACACCGCCATGGACCTTTCCTCCAAAGTTCACATCGGTTGGCTCTGCTAAAAAACGAAATACGACACTTGATGACGGCATACTCTTACTCTCTTATTATTTCTCGACATTATTGAGCATAGCGCAAAAAAGGGGCCGAAGCCCCTGCAATTTAGGATTAGTTTATAAATTAGAGGTGTTTACATATTTGGATAGTTAGGGCCACCAGCACCCTCAGGAGTTATCCAGGTTATGTTTTGGCTAGGATCTTTAATATCGCAGGTCTTACAGTGCACACAGTTTTGAGCATTGATAACAAACTCTTCTTTGCCTTCAATCTCTTGTACTTCATAAACACCTGCTGGGCAGTAGCGCTGTGCCGGTTCATCATATTTATCTAAATTAACATTAATTGGAATCGACGGATTTTTTAATTGTAAATGGCACGGTTGCGATTCTTCATGATTGGTATTTGATAAAAACACCGATGATAGTTTATCAAAGCTAAGCTGACCATCTGGTTTTGGGTAATTAATTTTTGCTGCAAGGTGCTTGTCAACTAATGTTGCATGGTCAGCTTTGTTGTCCTTGAAAGTAAAAGGTAACCCTCCTGCAAAAATATTTTGATCTAGGGTATTGTAAGCCCCGCCAATAAATTTCCCCAATTTATGCATCACTGGGCCAAAGTTTCGTGATTGATGCAACTCTTTATAGGCCCAGCTTTGTTTGAAGGCTTCGCAATACTGTTTTAAGTCAGAGTGTTGCTGGCCGCTTTCGATGGCTGAAAAAATAATCTCTGCTGCAACCATACCTGACTTCATTGCCGTGTGATTGCCTTTAATTTTAGCAAAGTTTAGTGTACCTGCATCACAGCCTACTAATAAACCGCCAGGAAAGTGCATTTTGGGTAATGAGTGTAGTCCACCTTTAGCAATTGCCCGTGCACCATAAGCAATACGTTCACCGCCTTCGAGCACCTGTTTAAAAGTAGGGTGGTGTTTCATCCGTTGAAACTCATCAAATGGGCTTAAATGAGGATTTGAATAGTTTAAGTCTACAATTAAACCTACAACTACTTGGTTATTCTCACTGTGGTACATAAATGCACCGCCATTAGTATCACTTGCTAATGGCCAGCCCGTTCCGTGTACCACTGTCCCTTCTTTATGCTTAGACGGGTCAATTTGCCAAATTTCTTTGAACCCTAACCCATAATGTTGTGGTGAAGCATCATTATCGAGTGCAAAACGGTTAATTAGTTGTTTACCTAAGTGGCCACGGCAGCCTTCTGCAAAGACAGTGTATTTGGCGCGCAGCTCCATACCAGGCATGTAGCCATCTTTTTCGTTGCCATCTTTATCAACACCCATATCGCCGGTAATGATCCCTTTAACGCAGTCATCTTCAATTATTAACGAGTGAGCACTAAAGCCTGGGAAAATTTCGACACCTAAATTTTCAGCTTGCTCAGACAACCAACGGCATACATTGCCCATTGAAACGATATAATTACCTTCATTATGGAATGTTTTAGGTGTGGCAAAATGAGGGATTGACGTAGCTTTATTTTCATCATTAAACCAATAAATCTCATCAGATGTTACTTTTGTACTTACAGGAGCGCCTAATTCCTGCCAATTCGGTAATAACTCATCTAAAGCGGTGGTTTCAAAAATAGCTCCCGAGAGTATATGGGCGCCCACCTCAGAGCCTTTTTCAACAACACAGATCATGCACTCTTGTTCTTTTTGTTGTGCTTGTTGCGCTAATTTAATCGCCGTTGATAGCCCTGCAGGACCTGCTCCCACGATAACTACATCAAATTCCATGGTTTCGCGTTCGACCATAATAACCTCTTGTGTGTGACGGACCTGCACCTTAAAACAAGGGAATTTCATACTTGCAAATGAAACGTTACAGGCTTTGGATAGTTTAAGGTTATTTTAGGTTGACGTTTACGTCAACAGGAAGTAGTCTGAAATTATAAAATAAATAGGTTGACGTACACGTTAGCTTGTAGGTTTAAATAATCAGGGAGTTCCTATGAAAGTTCTCGTTCCAATAAAAAGAGTCATCGACTATAACGTTAAGGCACGCGTTAAATCAGATAACAGCGACGTTGATCTTACTAATGTAAAAATGGCGATGAATCCATTTTGTGAAATCGCCATTGAAGAAGCTATTCGTTTAAAAGAAGCGGGCACTGCAACCGAAGTTGTCGCTGTAACGATTGGCGCAAAGGCTTCACAAGAGCAACTACGTACAGCGCTTGCACTTGGTGCTGATAAAGCGATTCATATTGAAACAGAAGAAAAACTAGAATCACTTCACGTTGCTAAATTACTCGCTAAAATTGTTGAGCAAGAATCACCTGAGTTGGTTATTTTAGGTAAACAGTCAATCGATTCAGATAATAACCAAACAGGTCAAATGCTAGCTGCGCTAACAAACCGTGGGCAAGGCACGTTTGCATCAAAGGTTGATATCGAGAACGGGGCACTCAAAGTGACCCGTGAAGTGGATGGTGGTTTACAAACAGTCGAATTAAAACTTCCCGCAGTAGTCACTACGGATTTACGCTTGAACGAACCTCGTTATGCGTCATTACCAAATATTATGAAAGCCAAACGTAAGCCGCTTGAGGTAATTGCTGCTGATAGCTTAGGTGTTGATTTAGCGCCACGAACGCAATTGGTTTCAGTCTCAGAGCCTGCAAAACGTAGCGGCGGTATTATTGTTGATGATGTTGCCCAATTAGTTGAAAAACTAAAAACAGAAGCGAAGGTGATTTAATATGAAAACATTAGTAATAGCCGATCATGATAATGGTATTTTAAAGCCAGAAACTTCTAAAACGATTAATGCCGCAGTCAAGTTAGGCAATCCAATTGATGTGTTAGTGGTTGGTGAAGACATCAATGAAATGGCAACTCAGATTGCGTCAATCGATGGTGTAAGCAAGGTTTTGGTTGCTGATCATTCAACGTATGCCCATCAATTAGCTGAAAATACAGCCGAGCTTGTTTTATCACTTGCCGACGATTATTCGCACATAGTTGCAAGTGCTACAACCACAGGCAAAAACTTTATGCCACGAGTCGCAGCTTTATTAGATGTTGCGCAGATTTCAGAAATTGTTGATGTTGTTGATGCAGATACGTTTAAGCGTCCAATCTATGCGGGTAACGCAATCGCAACAGTAAAATCACTAGACACTAAAAAAGTGATTACTGTTCGCGCTAGTAGCTTTGATTTACAAACAGAGCAAGCTGCTGCACCTATAACAACTGTTGATGCAAGCTTAGAAAATAAATTAAGTAGCTTTGTAAGTGTTGAACAAACAGAATCTGAACGCCCTGAACTAACTGCGGCTGATGTAGTTATATCAGGTGGTCGTGGCATGCAAAATGGTGAAAATTTTGCGTTACTCAACGGTATTGCTGATAAGCTCGGGGCCGCAATTGGAGCATCACGTGCAGCGGTTGATGCCGGCTTTGTTCCAAACGACATGCAGGTAGGGCAAACGGGTAAAATAGTTGCACCTAATTTGTATATAGCGGTGGGTATTAGCGGTGCTATTCAGCACCTTGCAGGTATGAAGGACTCAAAAGTAATTGTCGCAATTAATAAAGATCCGGACGCGCCAATATTCCAAGTTGCAGATTATGGTTTAGTTGCTGATTTATTCGAGGTATTACCGCAACTCGAAACTGCACTGTAAATTTAAACCTATTCTGGTTGTTAAAAGCTGTTGCACTTTTTAAGTGCACAGCTTTTTTTAAGCTAAATTTTAAATTGACACGCAAAAGCTAATTTATAGACAAAACTTAATATTTACAGTTAGGTAAGTGGCGTGTTTAGACTAGCGCACTTTGTAGTAATTTACTTAACTTTGCTTCTTGATCAGCAACTTGCTCTAATTTTGTTGCTATGTCATTTAGGCTGATGTCGCTGCGTTTTTTACAGTACTTCACTGCTAACATCGCAAACTCACGCCATAAATCACCAACTTGTGTCGTATGTTCAGCACACTCTTTTAATGCCGGGGTATTTATAAGCTCGCTTGCTTGTGCTAAAAAGCTAGCGTACATAAACCTAAAGCCAGCACCACCGGTGCCAATTTCTTCTTGCATTCGTACAATATGGGCTAAGTAAAGCCGTGCATATTTAGTGGGCTTTTTATCAAGCAGACGAATTTGTTTTGCCATGTGACGAATGCCTTTTAAACCAAAGTAGGGCAGCACCAAACCATTCATCATTTTAGCTGTTTTTTTAATTGCAGGTTTAATTACAGGCGCTAAATCAGTTTGCTCAGGCGTTGAGCGAATAACATACATTAGTCCTTTGGCTGCGAGAGCTCCTTTTGCAAAACGAGCATTTTTTAAATCATCAATCGCGCAAGTAACTGGGTGCTCAAATACCGGATCGCTTATTAAATATTCGCCTTGTTCAGTTTTGCCGTACACTACAAGGTTATGCGCATTAAAGTGAAAGCGCATGTCCTCAGGAAAGTAAGGGAGCCAGTACACAGAGCTTTGTAAGCCAACTAAATTGCCTTTTGCCAACTCGTCATCAAGTGCTTTCATACCTGCTTCAGGGTTTGAAAATTTACGGCTTTCTAAAACAATATTTAGCTTTTTACACACCTTTTTAATAATTGTTTTAGGTGGCATACGATAAGCAATTAAAGGCATGCCGCTAATTTTTACGAAAGGCAAATAAGCAAATGTAAGCGCTGAGGCAAGGCCAAAAGCCATTGGCTCATTCATATCAATGCCTTTGCTTTGTAATAGCGTAGCGACAACGCCAGTCTCACAATGTGAAGATTGCTGGTGGTTTATTGGTAAAATAATATCAGGCATGTTGTTTTCGTTATTGTGAGGGCAAAGTAAACAGGGCTTCACGACTAATTTTTAGTGCGTCGCAATAGCGATTAATTTTTTTATCGGAGAGTTTAATAAAAATATCAGGCCGTAAATGGCGTTTTATTTGCCATTGAAAAAAACCACTTGCACCGGCCAGTGTCGGCACATCAAAACGACGTGCATACATATGATAAGCCAATGGCGACACATCACCTCTATGGGCTTGTTTCAGTGCTTCGTTAGTTTGTTCGTTTAAATCATCAACGGCCAGTTGAGTTGCAAAACTTTCCACTTCCCAACCAGATGATTTTACGCCCTCATAATGACCACTATCATCTACGGCATATACGAGTTTGTTTTGGCCTTGATAAGTTTTGCTATTATCTTGGGGCACATCATTTTTTTTCACACATCACCTGCATTATTTATTAACAACGGTTAATTGCATAAATGCACTTGAAAAGCGGCCGCTTTCAGGAACATAACATAACAGCTTTTGGCCGTCAGTTAGCTCACCCGATTTGAATAATTCATCAAGCATAATAAAAATAGAGGCTGAGCCGGTGTTACCTTTTTGGGTTAAATTTGTGAACCATTTTTCATAGGGAATTTGAAAGTCTATATTACTTAGGCCATCAAATAAGCGTTCACGGAAATACCCCGATGAATAATGAGGAAGGAAAAAGTCGTAATCACAGGCTTTAATACCACGTTTTTTTGCAACTTTGCTCAGCGCGTCTTCAACGGTGTATTTCACTATATTTTCGTTGAGAAGTTTTACATCTTGTTTTACTGACAAAATAGACTGTTGCTCGCGTTGTTGTGAGTCGTAACGGGTCCAGCTTTTCAGTTCACCATTAATTTTCTCAGCGCCGGCGTACATACATGCTTCAAGCTGATCTGCATACGAAGTTATTTCTATCCAATCGATACGTAAAGAAAGCCCGTTGTTATTTGCTTTGTTACTTAACAAGGCTGCACCAGCGCCGTCAGATAACATCCACCGAAGGAAGTCTTTTTCAAAAGCGATTTCAGGCTTTTGATTGAGCATTTCAACTTTATGCTCGCTTTCTGCATTAAAGTTACGTGAGTGCATAACATTAGAGGCAAGCTCACTGGCTACCACTGCACTGTGCTCACTTTCACCCGCTTTGACATTCAAATAAGCGTATTTAAGTGCTGTTATACCACACAGGCAAATGCCTGCGGTAGAGACAACCTCAAGACTCGGGTTTTTAAGCTCACCATGAACCATAACGCCGTGATTGGGCATGATTTGGTCAGCCATTGAAGTACTGGCTACTAAGCAATCTAGCTGCTCAAGTTGAGTTCCTTGCGGGTTGAACAAACCACGTACAGCATCAGCTGCTAATGAAGCGTTAGTGTAATTATATTCGCCGGTTTGCGGGTCGATGGCGTAATATCTGGTTTTTATTTGGTTGCTTCGTAATATAACGGGTTTTGCGCGAGATCGTTGTCCGCCAACTTCACCTAATACGACTTCCATTTCTTTATTACTTACAGGGCTATTCGGTAATACAGCATGCAAGTTATTTATATATACAGCATTTTCCATAACGAACGACTACTCTCCAGATGGCTCAGCAAAATAGGCTTTTTGCTTGGCTATTCTTTTTCTAGTTAAGGGGGCAATTAATTTTTTTATTATTGCTGTTATTGGCACAACAGTAATGATTAAGGTCAGCAAAAATAGCACATAGATCAATAGCCCACAACTTCGACGCGTTGAATGCATAGGGCCTAGTGTAGTTAAAATTTTACTCCATATCCTAAAGCTATGTTGGCCTACGCGCTCACTGGCGATAAATTTTTCGTTCACCTTGACTGCGCCAAGCCCTTTAAGTACGGGTTGTTCTAATATCTGCTTAGGCTCTAAGGCTAATAAGGCTTTTCTGATAGCAACACCAAAACGACTTGCTGCGGTTATTTCGTGCTCTGCTACACCCGCCGCTGGCACCCAAGATACTGATTTCTTTTTCCCTGAAAACATCCAAAGAGGGGTTGCTAAAAAGCTAAAACCAGTGCCGCATTCATCGCTAAGTACCACATTATCGATGAGCTTAGCGTTTACATCACTCAGTAGTTGTTTCATTTTTTCTTGTGCACTGAGCCACATTCCTCGACAGCCAATAACCGTAATTACAGGCTTATTATTAAGCAGCTTAACCGCTTGTTCAGACTGCATGAACGAAGATATGGGTAGTGAAGGTGATAAAAACCATACTTGATAGGTTAAAATAATCAAATCATAATCATCGTGTGCAGGCTCTACCAGTTCCATCGGTTGTGGAGTCATTTTTACGCATTCAGGAAATATATGAAAAAAGGTTAAAAACGGCCAAGGGAAAGGATAAGGTTTGCTCGGTTTTAAATTAAGGTAATCAACTTGTATGTCATCATTGGCTCGTAGCGGAGCGACAATAGAGTTTGCAATTTGAGTGAGTTGACCTGTTTGAGAGTAATGAATAACGAGGACTTTACGCATCCTTTAACCTTTCCTAACTTCCTAAAAGTCCGTTATTATACCTAGATATAGGTACTCAAGCCACCTTAAGATGCACAATTGAGTACTTCAATACTGCTTAAAATTAGTATTCCTGAGGAGTACTTATAATTTTTTTTAAATTAGTGTTTTAAACAAGTACAAGGAGGACAACGATTATGAAAAAAATCTTAATGTTAACAGGCGCATTATTTTTGTGTGCTAACACGGCTAGTGCTGAACAGTCTATTTCATTAAATTTGCAATTTATAAAATTTAAACAGCTCGAAGGTGAGATGCATTTTCAATTATTGGATTGCGACAATACAGATATGGAGTGGTCTGAATTACCAGTTCTGATTACTCAGCAAATTCCTGTATCGCAACAACTCATCACTAATTCACTCTCAGGCTTAACGGCTGGTAAATATTGTGTTCGATTTTTTCAGGATTTAAATGCCAATGGTGAGCTTGACTTAGCTGCCAATTCCATTCCAAAAGAGCCGGTTGGGTTTTCTAACAACCCCAATTTAATGTTTGGTCAGCCATCACCTGAAGACAGTATGTTTGAATTGGGTGAAAATAGCGAAATGAAGATAAAAGTGAATAATAAAAAACGCCGCTAAATCGCGACGTTTTATGATTAACTAAATTTTATTGCAGCTGTTTTGCAACTTTTTCAAGGTCCACAGTGCCTGTTTGATAGAACGGGCCTGAGCCTTTTATTTCATCAGGGCAGTGCTTACGTACCGCTCGAATAGGACTATTTTCTTCCGCATCTTCAATCAAAGTTTTATAGCGGCCATTTTCGTCGGTGGCTAAGCCTTTGCACACCCAAGCGAGTGTATCGTATTGTTTTTGATTGCCTGTTTTGTAGTTTTGTGCAAAATATTCAGCCAGAGTATCACCCACTTGCTGTGAAGGAATTCCTGAGGAGGAATATTGCCTAGCAAGTATCATTATTTCATTTAAATTTCCGTTTGCAATGTCTTTGATAGCTAGCTTTTCAATATTATTTTGAGATACTTTAGACTCTGCATCGGCTCTAATTTTTTCAAAATCTATACTACCCGGTTTGAATTGTGGGCTTGGTTTAGACGGGACTCTGTTTAATGCTTTCTTTGCGTATTTGCGCAATTTTTTATTTTGCGAATTATTCATTACTAATGTGAGTAATTCTTTATAGCGACTAGTACCTGTTTCACCTAAAGCACGACAAGCCCAAGCCATTGTATCAATCTCATTATTTGTAGACGCACTTTCATAGTTATCAGAAACGTATTGGGCTAAGATATCTAATAGTTCTGAGTTATTATTGTGATTTGAAACTAAAGATTTCGAAGCGGTTTTAATTTGCCCAAGTTGACCTGATATGATGCGATCATAATCTCGTTGTTCAGTGGTTGAGAGGGCAAATGCTGAACTTGAAAAGGTAACTAAGGTTAAACCAATCAATATAGGCTTGAATGAAAACATAACGAGTCCTTGTAAAGTGAATAATAATTAATAAAAACAGTAGGTACAGTATTTTATTTAGGAATTAAGTGTATCTTAATACTCGTTGCTACATTCAACAAGTGCTTAATAAAAAAATTGAATATAAACTGAACGTTTCTAGTGTCTAAAGTTAAAATTAGCGGGTAATTTTTGCAGTCGTTATTAAAGCTTGCTACTCTAGCGCGGTTTTGTACCACAGTTGTGTTGTTTGTATGTCATTCAGTCGATTATTTACCCCTTATAATTTAGCCTTTACTACGCTGAAAAACCGCGTGGTAATGGGGTCTATGCATACAAATCTAGAAGAGCTTCCTAACGGTTTTACTCGCCTTGCATCCTTTTATGGTGAGCGTGCGCAAGGGGGCGTCGGCCTAATTATCACTGGTGGGATCTCGCCAAATCCTGAGGGAATACTGGCACCAAATAGAAGTGTCCTTAATTGCCAATCAGGTGTATCACAGCATAAACTTATAACCCGTGCTGTAAAACAACATGGCTCTAAAATATGCATGCAAATACTCCATGCAGGTCGTTATGGCTATCAACCACAACAGGTTGCACCTTCGCCAATTCAAGCGCCTATCAGCCCTTACACACCAAAAGAATTAACCGCCACTGAAATTGAAAAGCAAATTACTGATTTTGTTAATTGCGCAAAACTCGCTAAACAAGCTGGGTATGATGGCGTTGAAATCATGGGGTCAGAAGGGTACTTAATTAATCAATTTATTGTTAAAGCAACCAATAAACGCACAGATGAATGGGGCGGCAGTTATCAAAACCGTATCCGTTTTGCTATTGAAATTGTAAAACAAGTACGCGAGGCGTTAGGTGCAGACTTTATTTTAATCTTTAGGTTGTCACTTGTTGATTTAGTCGCAGATGGCAGTACTTTTGATGAAGTGTTAACGCTTGCTCATGCCCTTGAAGATGCAGGTGTTGATATGCTCAATTCAGGAATAGGTTGGCACGAGTCACGTATTCCGACAATTGTCACTAGCGTGCCAAGGGCTTTATTTTCATCACTAAGCCAACGCTTGAAAGCGGCGGTCACGGTACCCGTTATTACGAGTAATCGTATTAACACACCAGAAGTTGCTGAACAGTTACTCGAAGAAGAGCATGCTGATTTTATCTCAATGGCACGGCCATTTTTAGCCGATAGTCATTTTGTGGTAAAAGCAAAAGCAAATAATAGTGAGCAAATAAACACTTGTATTGCTTGTAATCAAGCGTGTTTAGATAATATTTTTGTCAATCTGCCTGCCTCTTGTATTGTAAACCCGAGAGCGTGTAATGAAACGTTAATGCCAATAGTCAAAGCGACTCAAAGCAAGAGAATAGCCATCGTAGGCGGTGGCGCTGCTGGTATGGCGTGTGCTATTTATGCTGCTGAGCGTGGCCATAACGTCACCTTATTTGAATGCAGTGATCAGCTGGGCGGGCAGCTACTACTTGCTGCAAATGTACCAGGTAAAGAAGAATTTAAAGAAACATTACGCTATTTTAAACAACGCTTGTTGAATCTTCAGGTAAAGATTCAACTGAACACACAAACCAATACAGCCACCTTAGCGCAGTTTGACCATTGTGTTATTGCGACAGGTGTAAAGGGGTTTACGCCTGCGATTGATGGAGTAAATAATTCTCGCGTTGTTGGTTACCAAGCTGTATTAAATGGCACCGCAACAATCAGTGGCAGTGTGGCTATTATTGGAGCAGGGGGGATTGGCTTTGATGTAGCAAGTTTTGTAACGAGTGCCAAAATGGCTAAATCATCACAGTCTATTAACCAAGTTTTTTCTAATCAATGGGGCATTGACCTAACTGTCACTTTGCCTGGTGGCGTCACTATTAAAGAAGTGACTAATAATGTTAATGATGAATCCGCTCAAGTGTATTTACTGCAGCGTAAATTACGTAAGCATGGGGCAGATCTTGGTAAAACTACTGGCTGGATCCATCGAGAGCATTTGAAACATCAAGGTGTAAAAATGTTGGCTGCGGTAAGTTATGAAAAAATTGACGAGCAAGGACTCCACATTAGTGTTCGTAAAAGAGAGCGGCTATTAGCGGTTGATCATATTGTAATTTGTAGTGGTCAAGAGTCTGTTTTACCGCCTTTTTATAAACAATTGGATGAATTAACTATACCAGTCAGTTATATTGGTGGCGCATTAAAAGCTGAAAAGTTAGATTTACAACGCGCTATTGGCGAGGCATTCGAACTAGCCCAACGCTTATAATTAAAATAATAAAGACACGGAAAGTATAAAATGGCACGGTTTACTCAATGACAGCACAAACACCTACCATGTTAGAACTACAACAACTGAGTTTTGGCTACAGTGGCTCAACTCGATTAAATGTTGACCAGGTGTCGTTACAGTTAAAACAAGGAACCTGTACTGCCATTTTAGGCCCCAATGGTGCGGGTAAATCAACCTTGATCTCATTAATGACTGGGTTGCTAGAACCTCAGTCAGGGACTATTCAATACCCATATTACAAGCAATTTACCTTCAAACAGGCGATTGCGAATAAAGTGGCGTTGGTGCCACAAGATTTTGCATTTTACGACGAATTGTCTGTGCGTGACAACCTTGCGTTTTTTGTCTCAATGAGTGAAAAAGATCGCCGCCTTCATCGCCAATACATCGACTCTGCAATTGACAAGTGCGGCTTAACCGCAGTTGCAAATAAACGTGCAAGTGCTCTATCTGGGGGCTATAAACGGCGTTTGAATATTGCGATAGCACTGAGTAAGCAACCTGATATTATTTTTTTAGATGAACCAACAGTGGGTATTGACCCGCTATCACGTGATGCCATTATTGCCTTATTACTTGACTTAAAAAACCAAGGTAAAACGCTGGTTTATACTTCACATCTATTATATGAAGTTACCCAGCTGTGTGATGCTGTATTATTTTTGCGTGATGGTAAAATTGCCGCCAGCCAAGAACTTAACGATGCGCCTTTAACGCTTAAGTTTTCTACTTTAAACAACTTGTCTCAGGCACAAGTAGCTTTGTTTGTAAAGCCGTTGACACAACTTGGAAATAATCATTACCAGCTAATCATTATGGACGCTAACGATTTAAGTCGTGTTTTTAGTGCACTGGCTAAAATAAGCCATGAGATAAAATCACTGCAATTTTCTGATAACCAAGTCGAACAGCTTTATCGGGCTTTATTTGCGGAGCCGGTATGTTAATTCACACGCTAAAAAAAGAAGCGCGGTTAATAGTTAATGATTTACATAGCTTAGCGGTATTGTTGCTTATGCCGGTTGTATTCATGGTGATTATGACCATGGCGAGTAGTCAATCACAACAAACCATACAGCAAAACTTATTACTCAGTGTTGAAGGTCATAAAAATAGTCAACATAGCTTGGTGCTTGTTAAATTACTGCAAGCACAAGGCTTTAACACTGAGCCTAATTTACAAACCACGAATAAAGTAAGTCGATTGATTATAGCTCCTCAATTTGATCAGCAAATTTTAATGCGCCAAGGTAACAGCCAGCTACAGTTGATTATTAATGACGACCTTGCTCCGCAAACTCGTTTACTAATGCGCGAAAAAATTAAAGCCAGTTTAGCGCAGCTCAAACTGTATTTATACATGCTAGATACAGGGGATTTGGATGCTGATGAAGCAATTGATGCACAAGTAAATACAGTAATAATGGCATCAGATGTAAACTATTTAATCGCTAACAGTCCTGAAAAAGCACTTCATAATCCAGCGTTAAACAGTATTCCTGCGTGGTGGGTGTTTGGTGTGTATTTTATCGTTTTACCGATTTCACTGACATTTATAAATGAGAGAAATAATGGCACTTTGGTACGTTTAAAAACGTACCCAATCAGCATGGCCCGATACTTTTATAATAAAGCGTGTGCTTATACTTTAGTAAGCTTAATACAAACTGTTTTGTTAGCTTTAATTGGCTGCGTGGTGATCCCGTATTGCTTAGATCTCCCCTTATTATCATTAAGCAACGTTGCGCTTAGCTTATTGGCTGTGGTGACCTTGAGTGTTGCCGCTATTTCATTTGCTTTACTGTTAGCTAGTTTAGTTACCAGTTATGAGCAAGCCATTGTCATCGGGGGAGGGGTTAATATTATTTTGGCAGCGTTGAGTGGTTTTATGGTGCCACTTGAAATTATGCCTGTGAATTTAGCCGCATTGGCAAACGCATCCCCAATGTATTGGTCTGCCCAGCTGTTAAGACAATTAATGGGCGGGGCGTTAGAGCACAGCTTTTGGCAATACAGTATATTGCTATGGAGCTTTTCACTCTTGTGCTTTATGGCCGCACTATGGATATTTAATAAAAAAATGAGGAATTTGACATGGAATTAGCCGAACTAAAATTACAATTAAAGCAGCTGATCATTACTGAGTGTGATAAAGAAGACGATTTTGAACCTGAAGATATTATTGACTCAGAACCGTTATTTGGCAGTAAGTCACGTATAAATTTAGACTCGTTAGATGCCTTACAATTATCGTTAGTCCTTAAGCAACATTTTGGCATTAAGGTTGAAGGTTCAAAAGAAACTCGTAAGCATTTACAGTCAATTGATACCATAGCAGATTTTATCATTAATGAGCGTGAAAAATAATGACTTTACGCAGTGTCTATGTAAATGCCAGTGAAGTGATGTGTGCACCAATAGGCACTGAAACAAGCAATCAAGTAATCACTAATGAAAGTGAAGTCGTGGCGTTTAAATCATTTAGAGATGAGATAGATAGTAGTAAATTTGGCGATATATTAGCTTACTTTGATCAACTATTATTACCTCTGTTTGCAAAACTTTCATTAACTGCTGAAGAGCTTAGAACGACTTCTTTGTTTTTAGGTTCAACATCATTAGATATCAGCGCAGTTGATATTGGCAACAGTGGTGAACTTTGGCTATCTACCACCAATAAAATAAACCGTGCTTTAGTTGAGCGTTATGGCCTCAATGACTTAGAATTTACTTTTAGCACTGCGTGTACTGCCAGCGCAAACGCATGCTTATATGCAACACGTTTGATTGCACAAGGTAAAATTGACAATGCATTAGTTATTGGTTGCGAGTTTTATAATCCGCTGACGGTAGAAGGCTTTAAATCGCTGGATTTAATTAGCCAAACAGGCTTAGCCGCATTTGCAAAAGGGCGCTCTGGTTTGGTGTTAGGGGAGGGGCTTGCTGCACTGTATTTATCTGCAAACGCAAGTGAGCAATGTCAATTTAAGTTATTAGGTGGTGCTTCTGCCTGTGACACCTACAGCTTAACCATGACTCAAGAAGACGGCAGTCATATCGCTCAAGTGATCATCGATGGGCTTAACCATGCAGGTATTAGCCCTTGCGATATTGACGTTGTGAAGGTTCATGGTACAGCAACACTTGGAAACGATGAAGCAGAGTGCAACGCCTTAACAAAGGTATTTAACCAGCATAAACCACCACTAATAGCATTTAAACCCTTTACAGGACATACCTTGGGAGCATGTGGTGTTATTGAAATAGCCCTTTATGTGCAATGTCAGCTACAACAAAATTACGCAGTGGCAAACTATGCGGACAATGGCAAAGATTTAATGTGGCCATTTTATTTGAAACCAGACTTTACACAGTTGAACACTGTTTTACTTAATTATTTTGGATTTGGCGGAAATAACGCAGCACTTGTGATGCAAAGGTATAAGGCGTAGATGATGGACGTACTTTCAACTTCAATCGTCAGTATAGACAAATCAGTAGATATAAAAGCACTGCGTAAGCAAGTTAAACAAGAAACAGACTTAACTGTTCGTAGAATGGATGCATTTACTTTGATTGCCATACTGGCTGTTTATAGGGCAAAAGAGGCAGTAAATTTAACCTCACGTATTGGCTTGTACAGTTGTGCTGATTATTTTTCTAGTGATTTAATGCAATCTATGTTGATTGAGGTTCATAATCGCGAAGCTATTAAGCCGTTGAGCTTTGTTGCAAGTGTTGGTAATGCCGCTAATTATTATCTTGCCAATACCTATTCGATCACTGGACCTAATATATTTATTGGTTCAGATAAGGCTGGGATGAAGAAGAATCAAATGTTAGCTCAAGCTGATATGCAAAGTGACATCATCGATATTGCTATCTTAGTAATGTGGCAAGAAGATGACATAACACGGCAATGTTCAGTTAAAATAGTAAGAAATGCGGGTTTTTCAAGCGAACGTGATAAAGTTTAGTGTGTTTCCCTTGAATCAGAACATGCACAACTGTAGAATCTAGCCTCTTTTTGTCATCACCTTTGTAATAAGGATTGTTACGTTGAAATTTGCTATTCAAAAGTGTGTCGCTTGGGGCGATGGGAAATCCAGCGCAGATGATTGGTCTGCATTTTTTCAAGATGAAAGCATAGACTCTCAAACGTTAACTCTTCCTGAATTAAAACAAATGCCTGCCATGCAACGTAGGCGTCTTAGTCCGTTTGCTAAATTAACGCTTCATTGTGCACTTGCTGCCAGTGAACCATATGAACAAACAGTACCCAGTGTATTCTCATCTCGCCATGGTGATTTACATAAAACAAGCAAATTGATTGCTGATGTAGCCAATAAAGACGTGTTATCACCTACGCATTTTGGTTTATCTGTTCATAACGCCGTAGGGGGACTATTTAGTATCTTTACCGGTAATAAACAGCCTCTATCAGCTGTGTCGGCTGGCGAAGATAGTTTTTTTATGGGCTTAGTTGATGCTGTTTCTAAGTTACATGCTTACAATTATGACCGTATTTTATATGTCTATAGTGACTTAGCAGTACCTGAGCATTATCAAGCCTATGTGCAACAACGAGCTGATAATCTAGCTATTGGTTTGTTAATTGAAAAAAGCACAGCACAAAATGAATTTAACCTTGAATTTGAAGGAAATGAGAAAGCGAAAGCTTCAGAGTTAACACAGCTTCAGGGTTTAGACTTTTTACGTTTTTATTTCTCGACTACGCAGCAAGTGACAGTTGATTCAAAACGCTATCAATGGCAGTTAAGCCGCGCATGAAAGCCATGCTAGTAAAACTATACCGTGTAATTGCTACGGGCAGTGCCTTTGCTTTATTCAGCGGTGGCGGCTTGGTTTTATCTGTGTTGGTATTTTCTATCCAGCGTTTACTTTATGCTGATATCAATGAAAGAAATCAAGCTGCGCGCACCGCTGTACATTATTCATTTAAATTCTTTGTCGGTTATATGCGTCTTGTTGGTATCTTGCGAATAGATCTTGATAAAATAGATGCAATAAAAAATGCGAAAGGGCAGTTAATCATCGCCAATCACCCTTCTTTAATTGATGTGGTGGTATTAATTTCAATTGTCAGAAATGCCGATTGCGTCGTCAAAGCCGACCTTTGGAAAAATCCATTTTTAAAAGGTGTGGTCAAGGCGACAGGGTATATTAACAATGATGCTGATCCCGATTATTTTTTAAGTCAGTGCCAGCAAAGTTTTGCCCGTGGTAATAATCTAATTGTATTCCCAGAAGGCACTCGAAGTGTCCCTGGCCAACCATGGAAATTTAAGCGAGGCGTGGCAAATATCGCGCTTCGTACTGAAGTAGATATGTTGCCGATTTTGATAGATGTATCACCAGTTACACTGACGAAAGGACAAAAGTGGTATCAAGTGACTGATCGTCGCTTTACCTTTAAAATGCGCGTACTACCGGTTTACGAAATCGAACCTTATTTAGAAGGTGACCATATAACGAACACTGTTAGACAACTAACACGCGACTTACAAGCTTATTTTAACGAGGAAAAATTAAAACATGAGTGATTTAAGCACTGAAGTAAAACAACTAATCATTGAAACTCTTGATCTTGAAGATATTGAAGCATCAGATATCAACGACGAAGAAGCGTTATTCGTTGATGGTTTAGGCCTTGATTCTATTGATGCATTAGAATTGGGTGTTGCGATTAAAAAAGCTTATGACGTAAAAATTGATGGTAATACCGATGACAGTAAAAAGCATTTTTACTCGGTTAAAACCTTGTGTGATTTTATTGCCTCAACACGGGCATAATAAACGGCAGTCACTCTGCATTGTTTGGAAGTAACTATGAGTAATGAAAACATGAATAATGGCGATAAAATTTTTGCAATGCTAAGCGAAATCCTAGAGCAGGATTTTGAAATAGATGCAGAAGATATTACCCGCAGCGCGAATTTATATGAAGACCTTGATTTAGACAGCATTGATGCGGTTGATTTAGTTGTTAAATTACGAGAGCAAACGGGTAAAAAAATCGAGCCAAATGACTTTAAACAAGTTCGTACTGTGCAAGATGTTATTGATGCCGTTGAAAAGCTGATGACAGTAGACGCTTAATGAATAAAGCACTGCTAGTTGGTTTACTTTTTTTATATCCACTAGCCGTGTACTTTGGCTTGCAGTTTAGTGAGCCTGCATTAATTGCAGCACTCTTTATTGGAGTACTCATAGCGCGATACTGGTTAACAAAAAGCAGTAAAGTTAATCTCGCACACATGAAAATAGTAACCATCAGTGGGATAACCTTATTGGTGTTTGCGACTTTTGCCAATTCTGAATTGGCATTGAAATTTTACCCGGTGGTAATAAGTAGCTGCTTTTTAGCTGTATTTGCTTATTCACTTTATAACCCACCTAGTTTTGTTGAAGTAATTGCCAGTAAATTCGAAACGCTTGACGAGCACGCTAAGCGTTACACCCGCACAGTAACAAAAGTATGGTGTGTATTTTTTATCATTAATGGATTGATTGCGACAGCAACGATATTTCACCCAGATCCAGTGGTTTGGCTAACCTACAATGGTTTAATTTCCTATTTGTTGATGGGGATATTAATGGCCGTAGAATTTATAATAAGAAAGTTTAAAAAGGCAAAAAATAAATCAAATGAAATGGCCGACTAACAAGACCTACTTTTATTGTCAAAAGCATGATTTTACCACTTGGCAACAGCAAGTACATGCCCATGCAGAGTTGTTTAGAGCGCGTGATGAGCAAACATGGCTATTATTTGATACCGACAGTTACCAGTTTAGCGTTTTATTTTTTGCATTATTAGCCGCAAAAAAGTCCATCGTCTTGCCTCAAAATGGTCAACCAGAGCAACTTGCACAGTGTCTACAGCAAGCTGACGCGTTTACCGGGAATGCCGAAAATACCCACGCAGATGTGGTTTTTGATCAATATATTACTGTTGAGCATGTTCAAAATACTGCCATTAATATTGATGAACACACAGCAATCCGATTTTTTACATCGGGTTCAAGCGGTCTTCCAAAAGCAATAGATAAAACATTTGCCCAGTTATTAATTGAAGTAAAAGAGCTAGAACAGCAATTTGCTAATCAAATGCAACACACTATGATGGTTGCGACGGTATCGCATCAGCATATATATGGTTTATTGTTTAAGGTTTTGTGGCCACTGCATAGTGGGCGAGATATTTGTTTTAATAGCTTTGATTACCCAGAACATTTACTGCACTTTATCAATCAACAAAGTGACGCGCATGACTTTGTTGTGATCAGCAGCCCCGCTTATTACCATCGATTAGTACAAGACAATGTCCTTGTTGCTATCAAGCATAAAATACGTTGCTTATTCTCATCCGGTGGTCCACTAAAGCCAGCCGCTGCGATGCAGTTGGCGAGCCAACTAGGAGATGCGCCAATTGAAGTGTTAGGCAGTACAGAAACCGGTGGTATTGCTTGGCGGAATCAAAATACCCATAGTCACTGGCAGGCTTTTTCAGCAATTAAGCTTAAGCTTGATGAATTACAGAGGCTTATTATTTCATCCCCTTATGTTGATAATGGACAGTGGTATCAAACTGATGATCGGGTACAGTTACTGGCAAACAATGAGTTTAATTTATTAGGACGTGCAGACCGTATTGTCAAAATAGAAGAAAAACGTTGCTCACTTGATGAAATATGCGCCAGAGTAAACCAGTCAGATTGGGTTGTAGATAGTTATGTTTTACTATTGCAGCATCATTTAAGCGCTGGCAAGCGAGATGAAATTGCCGCTGTATTAGTGTTAACAGAGCAAGGTGAACAAGCATTAGCACAGCTTGGGAAATTTAAGTTTTCGCAAGCATTAAAAACGCATTTAAAAGCATTTTTCGAACCCTTAGTGATACCGAGAAAGTATCGTTATTTAACTGAGTTACCTTATAACTCACAGGGTAAACTTAATAAAGCGCAGTTGGAGAAATTGTTTGACTGATTTTGTATATAAACCGGATTGTCAGCTGATTGAGCAAAGTGAAGAACATGTTTTGCTAAAGTTAACAATTCCTGAAAATCTTTATTATTTCCAAGGCCATTTTCCACAAGCGGCTATTTTACCTGGTGTAGCACAGCTTGATTGGGTGATGCACTATTTAAATGAATACTTAGCGGTCGATAATAATAAAGTCGTGTCTATCGATGCGCTTAAATTTCAAATTATTGTTCAGCCAAATTATGAGATTGATTTGCGATTGAAAAAAATCAAAGCAAATAAATTTAGCTTTAGCTACAGCTCCACACATGGTCAGCATGCTTCTGGAAAAGTGGTGCTTGCAGATGAATAAAGTGAGTTAGTAATGAGCAGCCAATACGGGTTTGTGATCCCAAATTATAATCATCATTTAGTTATTCACGATACCATTGCCGCTTTAGTTAGTTTTAATTTACCTATTATTTTGGTCGATGATGGCAGTAATCAACAAACTCAAACAGTGTTAGAGGATGTTGAGCGTGAATTTGCTCTGGTTACGCTTGTTCGCCGAAAGCAAAACGGGGGTAAAGGTGCCGCTGTACAAACAGGTTTAGCACATGCGCACCAAGCAGGGTGGAGCCATGCTATACAAGTTGATGCTGATGGCCAACATGATTTGAATGATGTAGAACAGTTAATCGCCCGCTCAAAGTTTGCTCCATCGGCGCTGGTCAGTGGCCAGCCTGTTTATGATGACTCAATTTCAAAAGGACGTTATTACGGTCGCTTTATTACCCATTTTTGGGTCTACATTGAAACGCTTTCTTTTAAAATTAAAGATACTATGTGTGGCTTTAGAGTCTATCCATTAGACGCTTACGCGCAGTTAATTGATAACACGCGCTTAGGCAATAAAATGGATTTTGATATTGAGGTTATGGTTAAGCTTTATTGGCAAGGTACGCCGGTTGAATTCATCAAAACGAAGGTGTTGTACCCAGAAAATGGTGTGTCCCATTTCAATGTATGGGAAGATAACGTATTAATTTCAAAAATGCATACGCGTTTGTTTTTCGGTATGCTGGTTCGTTTACCTCAGCTCATCGCGAATAAATTTAAATAGGAAGTAAAAAACACAGTGTCGGATAATAAAAAAATACCACAACCGCAAAGCGACAGTACCTTCCATTGGTCACAATTAAAAGAACGTGGCTCGATGTTTGGTATCGAAGTTTTAGTGTTTATTTATAAAGTATTTGGCAAATGGTTATTTAAAGTCGTATTAACCCCAGTGATGTTTTATTTTTATCTTACTGGGCGTTTATCGCGTCATGCTATTTGGCATTACTTAGACAATTTAAATACCAGTATGGGGGAGCAAAAGCGAGTTGGTTTAGCGCGCTTTAAGCAAGGTTTTAAGCTGTACTTCTCTTTTGGTATGGCAATACTCGATAAGTTTGATGCATGGCTTGGTAAAGTTAATATTAAAGATATTGAGATTGCGACTCCTGAAGGTTATCAAGAGTTAGTACAAGCTAAAGGAGCTGTTATTTTCAGTGCACATTTAGGCAATATGGAAATATGCCGTGCTATTTTTAGTATGGGAGATAACAAACGCCCACTGAATGTTATTACTTATAACGAACACACTCCATCATTTAATAACTTTTTAAAAAAAGTAAACCAAGAAGCAGCCATAAATTTCATTCATATCAATAATTTTGGTCCTGATGATACAATTAAATTAAAACAAAAAATTGATGATGGTGAAGCGGTTGTTATCTTCGCAGATAGAACTTCGGTAAATAATCCTACAAGCGTACACCAAGCACCATTTTTAGGTGAAGACGCGCCTTTCGCCGTGGGCCCATTTGCACTTGCGAATATAATGGAATGCCCGGTTTTTTTAATGTTCTGCATTAATGAACAAGGGCGTTATAGAACCTACATTGAAAAGTTTGCTGACCCAATTAAAGTAAAACGCAAAGAGCGCCAGGCGCATTTTCAAGCAATGGCAACAAAGTTTGCACAGCGCCTTGAATTTTATTGCAAAAAAGCGCCTTATCAATGGTACAATTTTTTTAATTTCTGGCAAAAAGCCAGCGACAAAGATTCAAAGCCTAGCTAAATATCTGGAGACAGTAGTAAATGGAAAATAATAAATCAACACACCTTTTATTTGGCGCAGGCCGCTTAACGATTGAAGACATTATTAGTGTTGTAAAAGAAGAACGCTCGGTTGCACTCTCTGGTGATAGCCAGTTTGCTGAAAAAATCGATTCGGCAGTGGCCTTTTTAGATAAGCTTTTAGCTGAAGAAGGTCATATTTATGGTGTAACGACAGGCTACGGTGACTCATGTACTGTAGAAATTCCGCTAGCATTGGTAAATGAACTACCTATGCACCTTACGCGCTTTCACGGGTGTGGCTTGGGTGACTATTTTACCCCTGAGCAAGGTAAATTGATTTTAGCTAGCCGCTTAGCGTCATTATCACAAGGCTATTCAGGTGTTAGCTGGGATTTACTAAAACTACTTGTTGAAAT
Organism: Pseudoalteromonas mucoides; assembly: GCF_049257175.1. Taxonomy (NCBI): domain Bacteria; kingdom Pseudomonadati; phylum Pseudomonadota; class Gammaproteobacteria; order Alteromonadales; family Pseudoalteromonadaceae; genus Pseudoalteromonas; species Pseudoalteromonas mucoides. Next base: position 56,924 of record NZ_JBMMUC010000014.1, on the reverse strand, counting down.
GATCAATCGCGATATTATCCCAGTTATCCCGCAAGAGGGCTCTGTAGGTGCCAGTGGTGACTTAACACCGCTTTCGTACGTTGCGGGTAGCTTAATTGGTGAACGTGATACGTATTATAAAGACCAAGTAATTAACTCGGCAGATGCATTTAAAGCAGAAGGTTTAACGCCTATAACGCTTCGCCCTAAAGAAGGGCTGGCTATAATGAATGGCACAGCGGTGATGACAGCACTTGCCTGTCAAGCATATGACCGCAGCGAATATGCAAGTCGTTTGATGACACGTATTACAGCGCTTGCCAGTATTGCACTCAAAGGTAATAGCAATCACTTTGATGATATTCTATTTAGTGTTAAACCACATCCAGGTCAGCAAAACGTAGCTAAACGAATACAAACAGACTTAAATCATGTTGAGCATCCACGTAATTCACATCGTTTACAAGATAGATACTCAATTCGCTGTGCACCACATGTTATTGGTGTACTTGAAGACAGTCTACCGTGGCTGAGAAACATGATTGAAAACGAGCTTAATAGTGCAAACGATAACCCAATTATCGACGGTGTGGGTGAGCATGTGCTTCATGGTGGTCATTTTTACGGTGGTCATATCGCTATGGCGATGGATTCAATGAAAAACTGTGTGGCTAACTTAGCTGATTTAGCAGATCGTCAAATTGCCACGTTAGTCGATGTAAAAATGAATCATGGTTTACCATCAAATTTAAGTGCTGCATCGAGTGAGCGTCGTTTTATTAATCATGGTTTTAAAGCGATTCAAATTGGCTGTTCTGCATGGACTGCTGAGGCATTAAAACTAACTATGCCTGCCAGTGTTTTCTCGCGCTCAACAGAATGTCACAATCAAGATAAAGTAAGTATGGGCACAATTGCAGCCCGCGATTGTTTACGTATTTTGCAACTGACTGAGCAAGTATTAGCCGCGACATTACTTGCAGCAGTACAAGGTGTGCGTATTCGAATTTTAAATAATGAAATCGATGCTGCAGCACTTAACCCTGAAATTACAGCAATGATTGATGATGTAGCTAGCTTCTTTGATTTACTAGAAGAAGATCGTCCAACTGATAAGTTGTTGCGTCAAACCATTGAGTATATACAAACTCAACGTTGGTCACTTTATCAATAAGCTGAAGGTATAAAATGAAAAAATCCAACGCTATTGTAACCGCACATGTTGACATGGTGGTGCCATTTTATGACTTAGATCCCATGCGTATTGTTTGGCATGGTAACTATGTTAAATATATAGAAGATGCACGATGTGTATTACTAAATAAAATTGGCTATAACTACAATGCGATGGAAGAGTCAGGCTATATGTGGCCGATTGTTGATATGCGCTTAAAGTATGTTGCATCGGCTGTATTTGGTTCCCACATTCGCATTCATGCGAGTCTTGTTGAGTTTGAAACGCGAATAAAGATTGACTATAAAATTGAATGTTTAGACAGCCACAAAGTGTTAACTAAAGCCTATACCATTCAAGTTGCTTTAGATTTGCAAGAGCAAGAACTACAATTTGAGTCTCCCGCTGTATTTACCGAAAAAGTACGTGCTTATGTTGAATAAATTTAGCGCTAAATTCTGCTTTTTAGCCATATTGCTCGTTTTTGGTGCCGCTGAGTGTTTAGCGCAAAGTGATTTTAGTCAGTTTGAAATTAAACAAGGCAAAGGGGAGTTTACTCAAGCAAAGCATTTTACCTTTTTAAAGCGGGCGATAAAATCGAAAGGTGAATTTGTTATTTTTGAGCAACAAGTTTATTGGCATACCCGTTTACCCGTTAAAAGTGAACTACTGGTATTGGCTGATGGCATTTACCGACGTAATGATGCCCAGCAGGATTACCAGGTATTGACGCAAGATAAACAATTAAACCAGTTATTAGCCAAGTTGTTAAGTGGCCAAATTCAGAGTTCTGATTGGCAAATCACGGTTTTAGAACAAAATAGTTGTTATCAATTAGTGCCTACTTTAACGCAAGTTGCACAGATGTTTAAGCAAGTTAAGTTGTGTCGAGATGGCGATAGCCAACGTGAAATTGTGATAACCGATCAGCAAAATAATAATACACATATCGCTATGAAAATAACCAGTAAGGAGCTTAGTCAAGGTGACATGGATGCCGTTAAGCTCACGCACTAAGTTTGTTATTTGGTGCATACAATTTGTCGTATTATTAGCTGGCTTAGCTTATTTATGGCTATTTAAGTCATTCACGATTGTTGCTGATCTCAATCAAATATTTAACGTAGAACAAGACCCCGAAATACAACTCGTTAGTGAAAAATTAGAGCAGCAGCAATTACGTCAACACCTTTTATTAGTTGGCCACCAAGATAAAACTACGGCAATAAAGTATGCGCAAAATGCTGCTGATTCATTAAGTGAAATTGAGGGTATTGCTGTAAAAGTAAAATTTAACGCTTTACCCGAGCTGGATTCAATTGTCCGTGATTACCTTGATTACCCACATGCTTTTATTAGTGAGCAATATCGATACCTGTTGCAAGCCAATGATAGTCAAAGTTTATTTAACTACCAATTTAATCTTCTTAATGAAATGGCTTCGCCTTGGGTTTCCGCTACATTAGAAAAAGATAAAACATTAGCTCTTGCCGACTTTTTTAATCAACAAAACTTACCTTCAGCAAAACTTAAAAACCATGATGGTTTTTTAATCGCGACTAAAAACGAGCCTTTAGGGCATATTCGTTATTATGTGTTAATTAACTTTATGAGTAATGGTACTGGTTTGGACTTAAATGTCGCCCAAAAGATTGCACAAAAAGTAGCTTCACTTAAACAACTGGCGTTAACACATAGTACCGGCGCGGATTACTTGGCAACAGGCGCAGCTTTTTTCACCGCAAGTGCAAGCTCAAGTGCACAAAATGAAATGGCACTATTTGGGGCTATTTCAGTATTAGCGACGTTGTTACTGATCTTGATAATCTACCGCAGTCTATTGAGTGTGTGTTGCACGTTGTTAGTCGTTACGGTCAGTATTATATACGGCTACACAGCACTACGTTTATTGTTTACTGAGGTTAATGTTTTAACACTTGTATTTGCAGTGACGTTAATTGGTATAGCAGCCGATTACAGTTTTCACGCTCTGAGCGAATTGCGTTTTTCTAAAACTGAAACTGCAAACCCCTTACGCAATATTCGTAGCTCATTATTTTTAGGCTTTCTAACAACGACCGCGGGTTATTTAATACTGGTGTTTACACCATTGATATTATTTAAACAAATTGCGGTCTTCACCATGGCTGGGCTACTTGGGGCTTTGTTGTGTGTATTATTACTCTACCCAAGTTTAGTGTTCTTAAAAGCTAAAAACGCCATGCGCGTACCTGATTTTATTAGTAAATTACATAATTTACAGCAAGTTTGGCTTAATAATAAGTTAGCGATGCGTTGGCAAGGGCTTATCATTATTGCGGCATTATTTGGTTTGACGTTCTTAAATAGTGACGATGATCCGCGACATTTCTACAAAACATCCTCTGATTTAATTACTCAGCAACAAACAATCAGCGATTTACTAGCAGCGCAATGGGACAGCTCATATCTGTTGGTTGCAGGTGACACCGAGCAGCAGGTGCTACGTAATATGGAGCAGGTTTTACCACAGCTTGAACATCTACAAGTTAATAAAGAGATTGCAGCGTATGCCAGTATTAGCCAATGGTTGCCTTCAATATCCATGCAAAAGAAAAATCAACAATTGCTCAGTCTTGCAGTGAGTAGAGGGGATTTTACCCAGCTAAACACAGTACTTGGCTTGAATATAGAAAAAATGGCACTAGATGATTACCAACAACTTGATTTTTCAGCATGGCAAAAAACCAAGGTAGCGGCTTTATTTGCTAATCAATGGTTGCAAATTCAGGGTCGTTATTACAGCGTTATTAAGTTAAAGAACTTACAAAATCCAAGCACGGTTAAAACCTTAGCTAACACTTACTCTGATGTTTTTTTTATTGATAAAATTGCTGATATTAGTGAGCAAATAGGGCAATTTAGACAGCAACTTATTTTTATTTATGCCTTTGCCCTCGCTGCTGCCATGGCAATTTTTTGGCTACGCTATGGTTTCTTAAATGCCTTTGTTGCAGTGACTCGACCGCTCATTGCAGTTGTAGTTGCACTAATTGTAAGTACATGGTTTTATGGCAGCTTAACCGTATTTAATTATGTTGCAGGGATACTTATTTTAGCCCTTGGTTTAGATTATTGTGTTTTTTATGCAGAGCATGGTCTGTGTAAAAAAATTACGCTGACAACCTGTGTGTCTGCGCTGAGTTCACTGTTTGTGTTTGCAATATTAATTGTTAGCTCAACACCGGCGGTAAGCCAGTTTGGTTTCACTGTATTTATTGGTGTGGTTGTGGTGTTTTTGCTTGCGCCGCGCCTTGCTTTAGTATCGAAAAGGAACATTTAATGACATCAACTGATTATGATGTAACTATTATAGGTGCTGGCCCATCGGGAGCAGTAGCTGCGTGTTTATTAATGCAACATGGTTTAAGCGTGTGCCTTGTTGAACGGGATCAATTTCCGCGTTTTTCAATTGGTGAAAGTTTATTGCCGCAATCAATGGAATTTTTAAGTAAAGCGAACATGCTTGATGCGTTGCTAGCCAATGCTGAGTCACTTGGGTTTCAATTCAAAAACGGTGCAGCATTTTATCGAAGTGGTCACCATACAAACTTTAATTTCGAAGAAAAATTCAGTGACGGACCTGGTACAACATACCAAGTTAAGCGAGCTGAGTTTGATAACTTATTAGCGCAACAAGCTGTTAAACAAGGAGCTAAAATCCTCTTTGGTCAGCAGGTGACTGGTTTTAAACGAGACGAAGGTGCTACATATTTAAATATTGTTGACTTAAACACGAAACAAGAAAACACCATTTCTGCTAGGTTCACTTTAGATGGCAGTGGTTTTGGCCGCGTGCTCCCACGTTTACTGGATTTAGAAGAGCCAAGTGAGCTCACTCCACGTAAAGCGGTATTTACACATTTTAAAGATAACATTGATAACAGTCTGTTTGACCGTAATAAGATACTGATTACAGTACACCCTACAATCCCAGATGTATGGTACTGGGCTATTCCTTTTAGCGATAGCACAATCAGTGTTGGTGTGGTAGGTGAGACAGCACAAATTGAAAAACCGAATCAAACACTTGAACAAACGCTTCTTGATTTTATTAATGCGGATGAAAACCTGAGTGCTTTACTGGCTGATGCACAAATTATTGCGCCTGTTCGTACGATTGGTGGCTACTCGGCGAATGTAAAAGCATTGCACGGTGACAAGTTCGCATTATTAGGTAATGCAGGGGAGTTTTTAGACCCTGTATTTTCATCTGGCGTCACAATCGCGTTAAAATCAGCTGTTCAAGCCTCTGAGTTAGTAGTTAAACAGCTTCAAGGTGAATCAATTGACTGGCAAATTCAATATGAAGAGCCACTGCGTGAAGGGATAGATGTGTTTAAATATTTTGTCAATTCATGGTATGACACGAGTTTACAGTCGGTGATATTCTTTGCTGATGGTCAACCTGATGTAAAAGCTATGGTATGCTCAATTTTAGCCGGGTATGCATGGGACAAAAGCAACCCGTTTGTGAAAAACACCGAGCGAGGCCTTAAAATTTTAGAGCAAATTTGTGAGCCAGATAATAATGATAGTGTTGCTTAACGGTGTTGTTAATGCGCTTATTTAAACACACGCTGTTGCCATTATGTGTGCTACTTATAGCAGGTTGCCAACAGATGATCGCTCATCATGTACCAACGCCAATGTTTAATTTTATGCCTGTACCTGCGCAATTGAATGAGCAAGGCTGGCTCGAAAGATTTCAATTTTCGGGCATTGTTGAAGAATCAATGCTGGTATCAACTGAGTTTACAACATCGTCAATTAAAGTTGTTGCCCTTACTTTTGAAGGGGTGCCGTTAACTCAGCTGCAATTTGATACTCAAACCCATGAACTAACGAGTTCTAATACGTTAGGAGTGGAGCTCGATGGCAAAAAAATTATTTATGATATGCAAAGTGCATTTTGGCCTTTGGCTATGCTTGAGCAAAATATGCATGTTGATAATCAAGTGATTGAACTTGATAAGCCGACACAGAGAACACGGCAGTTTTATCGCAGCAACACATTAGTGCGAGAAATCACGTATAATGGTGCTTTTACTCTACTGACAGAGTATGAGCAAAATTATCGCTTGAAAATAGAACGACTAGAAGAATATTAATATGCAACAACCGCTATTTATTAGCCACTATGCCATGGTTAACCCATTAGGGTGTGACAACAAAACAATTAAACGTAACTTGTTAGCAGGTAATCAAGACGGCATTGTTGTTAATAATGAATTACTTAATGAAGGACCTATTTATGTTGGCGCTGTGCCAGCTGCCTTGCCCTCATTAGCACACTATCCTCGTGAGTTTCATACTCGCAATAACCAATTGGCAGCTTTAGCCCTTGAGCAGCTTATTGCTCCAGTTAGTGCATTAAAACAACAATACGGCAAAAAACGAATTGCGGTCATAGTAGGCACAAGTACCTCAGGGATAGCACAAGGTGAACAAGCTATGGCGCACTATCTAGCGCAAGGCGAGTTTGCCCCTAATTATCATTACCAGCAGCAAGAAATGGATAATTTATCTCAGTTTGTGAGTTTGTACTTAGACCTGCAAGGCCCTGCTATGACCTTATCAACGGCTTGCTCTTCGAGTGCCAAAGCATTTGCAACAGCGCAAGAGCTGATTGCAGCTGATCTTGCTGATGTTGCAATTGTTGGTGGCGTAGATAGCTTGTGTGGTATGACTGTTAATGGATTTACCGCGTTGGCTTCAACATCAGCAGAAATTAGCAACCCCTCAAGTAAAAACCGTGACGGTATCAATTTAGGTGAAGCTGCGGCATTATGTATAGTTGAAAAACAAGGTACAATTAAACTGCTTGGCGTCGGAGAGTCTAGTGATGCGCATCATATGTCTGCTCCGCACCCACAAGGCGAAGGGGCGGTATCAGCTATGCGAGCTGCGTTATCTCAAGCTGGCTATCAACCAAGTGATGTTGATTATGTTAATTTGCACGGTACTGCCACCCCTAAAAATGATGAAATGGAAGCCATTGCTGTGGCTGAAGTGTTTGGTACAGACACTCCATGTAGCTCTTCTAAAGGCATGATAGGGCATACATTAGGTGCCGCAGGTGCTACTGAAATCGGGTTATGTTGGTTATTACTTGGTGACAGTCAGCTTGCTCCTCATATTTGGGATGGTGAAGCTGACCCTGCATTGCCTTCCATCAATTTTGTGCCAGTAGGGGCGAAGAGCGAAACAAAAATTAAAACATGCTTGTCAAACTCGTTTGCTTTTGGCGGCAATAATGTCAGTGTATTAATCGGATTATAAGAGATGTCTGTGCACCCAATTGAAACTATTTTACCTCATACAGCACCCATGATTTTGATTGATAGCTTAGATAGCTATGATGAAAATACTGGGGTTTGCTCAGTCACTATTACGCCACAGAGTAATTTTTATAATGCTGATAACCAGAGTGTTGCAAGTCATGTAGGCATTGAATATATGGCGCAAGCGATTGCTGCTTATGCCAACGCTAACCAAGTAGATAATGGCGCAAAAGTCGAAATTGGCTTTTTAGTGAGTAGTCGTAAATATAAAATGCATTGCAATCGTTTTGCTTTAAACAGTAAGTTAACAGTCAAAGTTGAAAAGCTTTACAGCGAAGCAAACGGTTTAAGTGCGTTTGAATGCAGCATTAAAGAAGCGGATACCTTGTTAGTAGAAGCGAAAATTAACGTATTTCAACCAGAAAACCCAGAACAATTTTTAGCGGAGCAAATGTAATGTCAAGACGAGTATTAGTAACCGGTTCAAGCAAAGGAATTGGTAAAGCCGTTGCTCTACAATTAGCTAAAGATGGCTTTGATATTAGCCTGCATTGCCGTTCGGGTATCGAAGCTGCCGAACAGGTAAAACTAGAAATATTAGCACTTGGTGTCGATGCCGATATTCTGCAATTTGATGTGGCAGAGCGAGCATCAGCTAAGGCAATTCTAGATGAGTACGTTGAAAAAAATGGCGCTTTTTACGGTGTAGTATGCAATGCGGGTATCACCGCCGACACTGCATTTCCAGCAATGACAGATGAAGAATGGGATAGCGTTGTTCATACGAATTTAGATGGTTTTTACAATGTGCTTCATCCACTTGTGATGCCTATGGTACGCACCCGTAAAGGTGGACGAATTGTGGCTATGTCGTCAGTGTCTGGTGTTGCAGGTAATCGTGGACAGGTAAATTACAGTGCATCAAAAGCGGGCGTGATTGGCGCTTCCAAAGCTCTTGCGGTTGAACTTGCAAAGCGAAAAATTACCGTTAACTGCGTTGCACCGGGCTTAATTGACACCGGAATGACAGACGATCTCCCAATTGCTGAAATGACAAAAATGATCCCTGCTAATCGCATGGGCAACCCAGAAGAAGTGGCTGCTGCTGTGTCGTTTTTAATGTCTGATGGTGCGAGTTACATTACCCGTCAAGTTCTTCAAGTAAATGGCGGTATGGCGTAATGAAGCGGGTAGTAGTAACAGGTATGTCATCAATCACAGCATTGGGTGATAACTGGCTTGATTTTAAAACTGCATTAGTAGCGGGTAAAAATGCAGTAAAGCGAATGCAAGAGTGGGAATATATTGATGGCCTGAACACCAACCTTGGGGCGCCAATCGAAAACTTTACACGACCTGCGCATTACTCACGTAAAAAAGTTCGTTCGATGGGCCGTGTTTCGCTGATGTCGACGTTAGCCACTGAGCGGGCTCTTGAACAGGCTGAGTTATTAGATCATCCAGCACTAACAGATGGTTCTACAGGGGTTTCATATGGGTCGTCAATTGGGTCAACTGCTCCGCTGGTCTCTTTTGGCCGTATGATGGACACGGGGTCAATGAACGGCGTAACTGCCACCAGTTATATTCAAATGATGGCTCACACAGCCCCGGTAAATGTTGGCGTTTTCTTTGGCATTAAAGGCCGAGTAATTACAACAAGTTCGGCGTGTACTTCTGGCTCACAAGGTATTGGTTACGCATTTGAAGCGATAAAGTTTGGTCGACAGAAACTTATGGTTGCAGGTGGTGCAGAAGAGCTGTGCGTCACAGAAGCTGCAGTGTTTGATACTTTATATGCAACAAGTACACAAAACGATAGCCCTGAATTGACACCACGACCATTTGATAAAAATCGTGACGGCCTTGTTATTGGAGAGGGGGCATCCACTTTAATTTTAGAAGAATACGAACATGCTAAAGCGCGAGGGGCAACAATTTTAGCGGAAATTGTTGGTTTCGGCTGTAATTCTGACGGTCAACACGTGACCCAGCCTACATCAGCGACGATGCAAGTTGCGATAGAAATGGCGTTGCAAGATGCTAATTTATCAGCAGATCAAATCGGCTATGTTAATGCACATGGTACGTCGACTGATCGCGGTGACATCGCTGAAACACATGCTACATATAACGCACTAGGCGCTAAACCAATAAGTTCACTAAAAAGCTATTTGGGCCATACCTTAGGCGCATGTGGTGCGATAGAAGCATGGGCGAGTATTAATATGATGGCAGATAACTGGTTTGCCCCGACAATTAATTTAACTGAAGTAGACAGTGAATGTGCGCCTCTAGATTACATTACAGAGCATGGTAGAGAAATTCATACAGATTACGTAATGAGTAATAATTTTGCTTTTGGCGGTATCAATACTTCATTAATATTTAAGCGCTTTGAAAGTGAATAAGATGTCGTGGCTGGTTATTTTGCTGTGCTTATACAGTTCTTCGGGAGTGGCAGCTTCTAAGCTTGAAATTGGTGGTGGTGCCTTTATGGCTGACATACCTCATTACTTAGGCTCTGATCAAAGCGAGCAGTATATAATGCCAGTGCCTTATATCCGCTATCAAAGTGACGAACTGGATGTTGACCGTAACAGTTTTACAGGTTACCTATGGCATTATAATAACGTTCATTTAGATATATCTGCAGGTGTGAGTCTAGCTGTAGACAGTGAAGACAATAAAGCTCGAGAAGGAATGGATGATTTAGACTGGGTTTTTGAGCTGGGACCATCGTTAAATTACTACTTCTTAGGTGATCCACAAGCTTCGCAGCAGTTATACATTGGTTTATTTACCCGTAAAGCCATGGCGACAGACTTTGGCTCTGTTACAAATGTGGGATGGCGATATGGGCCAAGTATTTATTTTGAGAGACCATTACTTATAAAAGCTGGTTATGAGGTAACGACGAGTGTAAGGGCCAATGCCAATTTTGCAGATGATCGCTATTTAGACTACTACTATGGTATTTCTGAGCTTGATAGCCAAGCAGAACGCGCTCAGTTTAACTCTCAATCAGGGTACTCTGGAGCCGATTTATCAATTGGTCTTAATTTTGATAGTAAAAAATACTGGGTTGGTGGTTTTATCAAATATGATCATTTAGCCCAAAGTAAACAGCAACGTAGTCCCTTAGTGAAACAAGATAGTAATATCTCGTTTGGTTTTGGTGTTGCGTGGAAGTTCTATAACAAAGAAGGAATATAAAATGAAATTAATTACTAGCTTATTATTAGCTACATCAATGCTAACAGCCACTGCAGTAGAAGCACGTGATGATATTGGTAAATACCCAATTCAGTCACTGTTAGAAACGAATAAAGCAAAAAGCGCATTACTCGATATTCCGCTATATTTTGCTGATCAAAGTTATGGTAGCGAGAGTAGTAAATACGGCGAAGTGATCACGAATAAAAAAACCAATGCATTTAATAAAAGTGACCAAGAGGCGTGTGAGTGGGTTATGCTCAGTGCTTTAAAAGCGTTGCAAGAGCGCGCAGTTAAAGAGGGTATGAATGCAGTTGTTAATATTCAGTCTTACTATAAAAAACGTGAATTTGTTAGTAGCACTGAATATGAGTGTGGTGCAGGTACATTCATGGCAGGCGTTGCATTAAAAGGCACTTTAGTTAAGTTATAACTAACTGTTGTCACAGAATTGCTGTATAATTTGCGACCCTTGATAATGTGGCCGTAGGTTATACAGCATGAATTTTAAATCTTTTAGTTTTGCCCCTGAGCTTATTCAGGCGTTAGACGAACTTAACTATCACACCCTCACGCCCATTCAACGTGGCGCTATTCCTGCAGTACGTAAAGGTAAAGACGTTTTAGCGAGTGCTCAAACGGGTACCGGTAAAACAGCTGCATTTTCATTGCCTATTATACAAAAACTGTCTGAAGTTGAGCATACAGCGTCAAATGCTCCACGTGCATTAGTACTTGCTCCTACCCGCGAACTTGCTGAACAAATAGCGAACAACATTAAAGATTTTGCTAAATACACATCACTTAAAACTGTGTGCTTATTTGGTGGCGTTAACATTGCGGGCCAAGCCAATGGCTTAAAAGAGGGCGTTGATATCGTTGTTGCAACGCCAGGACGTTTGCTTGATCATATCCGTCTTGGTAATTTAAGCCTTGCGCAGGTCAATCATTTAGTGCTTGATGAAGCCGACCGTATGCTTGATATGGGCTTTATTACTGATATGCAAACAGTGATAAATGCTTGTGCTGAAGAGCGCCAAATTTTACTGTTTTCAGCAACTTTCCCTTCGGCAATTAAACAATTTGCCAGCCAAGTATTAAAGCAAGCTGAAATTATCAGAGTGGACCAAACAAATAGTACTGCTGCTACAGTGCATCACGTGGTTTACCCTGTTGAAGAGCGCCGTAAACAAGAATTACTCTCTGAACTAATAGGCAAGAAAAACTGGCAGCAAGTCTTAGTGTTTGTGAATATGAAAGACACTGCTGATGAACTGGTTAAAGAACTTAATCTTGATGGTATTCCTGCTGCAGTGTGTCACGGTGATAAAACCCAAGGTAATCGCCGTCGCGCATTAAGAGACTTTAAAGAAGGCAAGGTTCGTGTCTTAGTTGCGACTGAAGTTGCTGCTCGCGGCATTGATATTGATGGTTTGCCTCGTGTTATTAACATTGACTTGCCGTGGCTTGCTGAAGATTATGTTCACCGAATTGGTCGAACAGGCCGTGCTGGTAATCAGGGCCAAGCAATTTCATTCGTAAGCCGCGAAGAAGAAAACATGCTTTTTGAAATCGAAACGTTAATCGGCCAAAAAATTAAGCGAGAATATTTAGCGGGTTATGAAGTGAGTAACCGCGAAGTTTTAATTGATAAAATTGGTAAGAAGCCTTCTCATCTTCGTCGTAGTCGTGCAAATAAACCTTCAGGACAAGCAACGGGTGAAGCGCGTGCTAAAAACCGCTCGCGTATTTCGGGTGTACGTAAGTCACTCAAGGGCGAAAAATTAACGCTGAAGAAATAGCAGCTTGTACTTAAAGCATAAAAAAGCCTGATTATTCAGGCTTTTTTTTGTTTAAATTTTGTCTTGCTCTAAAATGCATTTACACAGCTTAGCCATGTTTTTCAAGCATAGATAAAGCAAGTGCTTCAGCCGATTTTATACCATCAATGCCCGCAGATAAAATACCGCCTGCATAGCCTGCACCTTCACCAGCAGGGTATAAACCTTGGGTATTAATACTTTGCATGGTTTTATCACGCTTAATGCAGATTGGTGATGAAGTACGTGTTTCTACGCCTGTTAATAAACCATCATTCGATGAAAAACCACGAATTTGTTTATTAAACGCTGGAATGGCTTCGCGAATAGCATCAATGGCAAAACTTGGCAATACTTTAGCTAAATCAGTGAGTTTTATACCTGGTGTGTATGATGGTTTAACATCACCTAAGTCACTTGAATCTTTACCTTTTAAGAAGTCGCCAATTAATTGTGCTGGCGCATCATAATTACTACCGCCAAGTGCATAAGCTTGTTCTTCTAATTTACGTTGCAAATCGATACCTGCCAGTGGGTGGCCTGGAAAGTCTTTTTCTGGTGAAATACCCACGACTATCGCGCTATTTGCATTTCGTTCACTACGAGAATATTGGCTCATACCATTGGTAACAACACGTCCTTCTTCAGATGTTGCAGCTACAACAGTCCCACCTGGGCACATACAAAAACTATAAACGGTTCGACCATTGTCACAGTGGTGTACCAGTTTATAATCAGCAGATCCAAGAATAGGGTTACCAGCGTTAGGTCCGAAACGACATTCATCAATCATTGATTGCTTGTGCTCGATTCTAAAGCCTACTGAAAATGGTTTTGCTTCAACATAGATACCTTTGTCATGTACCATTTGGAATGTATCACGGGCACTATGACCTACAGCAAGTACCACATGTTGTGTATCGAGTCGCTCACCAGTTGATAACTTCAAACCAGTTACTTGGCCATCTTCGAGTTGGATATCATCAACGCGAGTACTAAAACGGATTTCGCCGCCAAGCTCTTCGATTCGCGTGCGCATTTTTTCAATCATGGTGACCAGTTTAAATGTACCAATGTGTGGTTTACTTACATACAATATTTCTTCTGGTGCGCCGGCTTCAACAAACTCGGTGAGCACTTTGCGGCCATAATGTTTAGGGTCTTTTACTTGACTATAAAGTTTACCGTCAGAAAATGTACCTGCACCGCCTTCACCGAATTGTACGTTTGATTCAGTATTTAGTGTGCGTTTACGCCAAAATCCAAACGTGTCTTTTGTGCGCTCTCTTACTTCTTTACCACGTTCTAAAATAATAGGCTTAAAGCCCATTTGCGCAAGCACAAGACCAGCAAATAGACCACATGGTCCAAAACCAATAACCACTGGGCGCTGTGTTAAATTAGCTGGGGCTTGAGCGACAAATTTGTAAGATGTATCAGGGGCGGGCTTTACATGTTGATCTTTACTGAATTTAGCCAACAGTTCAGCTTCATTTTCGACGTCTATATCAAGTGTGTAAATAAGTAAAATAGCGGTTTTCTTTCGTGCATCGTAGCCACGTTTAAAGACATTAAAGCTATTTAAATGCGCTTTCTCTATATCAAGTTTAGTTAAAATTGCCTGTTGTAGGGCATCTTCGTCATGATCAAGCGGTAGCTTTATCTCTGTTAAACGTATCATATACTTTCTCTGTTAGGTGTCTTAGCAATAACGCATTAGTTATGCTCACAATAGGCATGTATTTTACGTTAATTTAGCTAATGATGGCAGCGATTATTTATTGTATTTTCGCTGTGGTTGGGTATGATCCTGCTCTGACAGTATATAAATCTTAGGTAAACGTAATAATGGCATTTGTAGTTACAGAAAATTGTATCAAGTGTAAATACACTGATTGTGTAGCTGTGTGTCCAGCCGATGCGTTTTATGAAGGTCCTAACTTTTTAGCTATTAGCCCAATTGATTGTATTGACTGTGGTTTATGTGTACCTGAATGTCCCGCTGAGGCAATTTATCAAGAAGAAGAACTTCCTAAAGATCAGCATGAGTTTACCGAATTGAATGCCGAGCTCGCGTTAGTATGGCCGCGAATAACGGAGGTTAAAACAGCCCCTAAAGACGCTGACAGCTGGAATGGTGTGGCGAATAAACTAAAATTAATTGAAACATAATCTAAGCTGCCTCAAATCACTGCGAAATAATTATTATTTTTAACATTTTAGCTATAAAAGTGTTAACAAATGTACCTGACTAAATTACAATCCTTGGGTTAATTTACTCCTGCTGAGTAGTCGAACCTAAATGGATGTTTATGCAGTATCAAAACCAAATAATAAAAACCCTTTTTTATGTTTTTGTGCTTTATTTCAGTACGCATGTTTTTGCGCAAAAACAACACTTTAACTTGGCTCATCTTGAACAATCTATTGACCTTGATGGGCAACTGTTAGAGTCACATTGGCAAGATGCCACATTTATTCCGTTAATTTATCAAAATGAACCGAATGAAAAGGGTGTACCGCCCGTTAAAACAGATGCTTATCTATATGAAGATGGAACATTTTTGTATGTTGCCTTTATAGCTTACGACGACAGCCCTGAAGATATCCGTGCTGCGCTTCGCGATCGTGATACATTGTGGACGGATGACAACGTTGCATTAATGATTGATACTTTTAATGATGAAAGAACAGGTTACGAATTTTACGTAAATCCTCTGGGTGCGCAGGGAGATATGCGCATGACAGATACCGATGGCTGGAGTGAAGACCCTTCGTGGGATGCGATTTGGGATAGTGCAGGGCAAATAACTGACCAAGGTTATGTGGTTGAAATGCGCATTCCTTTCACTGCATTGCGGTTTCCAAAAAATAAGGCCGATATGACGTGGAGTATCGCTTTGTGGCGTAACTTTCCACGTGATGTGATGTATCAGATGTCAAATGTTGGTTTTGATCGTGATGTAAAATGCAGCTTTTGCCAATTTGATAAAATAACGGGCTTTAATGCGATGGAGCCCAGTAAAAATATTCAATTAACACCCACCTTGACTGCACTGAGACATGACATTAAAGAGGTTGTACCCGGAGATTGGCAAAATGGTGATATAGATACCGAAGCAGGGTTAGATATACGCTGGGGTATTAGCCAAGACGCTGTGATAAATGCCACTATCAACCCAGATTTTTCACAAGTTGAAACTGATAGTTTAGAGCTGGATGTAAACACCACTTATTCAATCTATTACGCTGAAAAGCGGCCATTCTTTTTAGATGGCGCGTCTTATTTTAAAAGTAGCTTATTCGAATTACTTTATACCAGAACAATTGCTGAGCCTGATGTCGGGGCCAAAATCACAGGGAAAACAGACGCCCACAGCTATGCTTTTATGTATGCCGATGATGAAAACACCAGCATTTTGCTTCCAACCAATCAAGGCTCAAGATTTGCAAATTTAGCCGAAAAATCCAAGTCGGCAGTAGGGCGTTACCAATATGATATTGGCGAGCAAGGCACTGTAGGTGTAACTACAACACACCGTGAAGCCGATAATTATCATAATACGGTTTTATCGCTTGATGGCAGTTACTGGTTTAATCAAACTGACAGTGTGTTATATCAAATAGCTAATTCAGAGAGTAAAAATTCACAATACTTAGTTGAAAACTATGGCCTTGATAGTCAGCAGTCAGATCACGCTTATGAAATCGAATTTAGCCGTGAAAAACGCGATTATAAACTTTTTGCAAGCTATCAGGATATAGGCGAGGACTATCGTACTGACTTAGGTTACCAAGCTCAGGTTGATTATAAAAAAGTGACACTTGGTGGTGGGCAATCGTGGTACTTAGATGCAAATGAGCTGGTTACTGAATACTCATATAATGTGGATTGGGATAAAACTTGGGCACAAGATGGCAGTTTGCTAGAGGAAGAATACGAAGGGTATGTATTTTTAAAAGGGCAAATGCAATCATTTTTAGAGATTGGCTATGTTCATAGAAATGAAAACTACGATGATAAGTTTTATAACCAAAATATCGGCTATGTTTGGGGCGGCTTTAAACCAAGCAAAGATATCACGTTAAACTTATATACTGAATTTGGCAGTAAAATTGATTACAGCAATGAGCAAATTGGTGACCTATTTACGTTAGAGCCAGAACTTACTTGGGATATAAATGATCACTGGCAAGTTCAACTAGAGCATAGCTTCAGTCGGTTAAACAATCCGCAGGGGGATAATGTATTTACCGCGAACCTGACTGATTTACGAATTTATTATAAATTCAATATGCGTTCCATGGTTAAACTTATTTTGCAATTTGAAGACATCGATCGCAACGAAAACGCCTATTACTATGCAGTAGATAAAATAAACCGTGATTATGGTAGTCAGTTAGTCTACTCATATAAAATTAATGCTCAAACTTTATTTTACCTAGGCTATTCAGATAAAGGTTACCAAGATGATTCACTTAAAGATATAGAGCGTGATCAGCGCACTTTCTTTACAAAACTAAGCTACGCATGGCAACTTTAAATAAGGATATAAAAATGAAAATAACAACAATCTCTACCTCACTACTTTTTACTTTAGTTATTCTGTTATCTGGGTGTGTGAGCCCTAAGTTCACAGGAAGTGCTATACCTGAGAACATCTTAACAGCAAAACCCCAAGTGTTAGTTATTAATGATGCCGAAACCCGTGATGGTTTTCAGCATGCTGTAGAGGGGTGGTTGGATTCTGAAGAAATTCGATATGTCGTAGAACCTGAAGGTGTCGAGCACGATCCACAGCAGCTGACTATTGAATATGTCGGGTATTGGAGCTGGGATCTTGCTTTATTTTTAAGCAGAGCAGAAATAGAAGCATTCTACCAAGGACAAAGGGTATCTAAAATCACTTATAATGCACCGAGCACATTACATACAGCCAAATTTGGTGATGCAGATGAGCGAATTAAATTAATGCTTGATGTTATGTTTGCTAATAAGTCGCTTCAAGAAGCGACAGACAAGTTATAGTTGTAACTGTATGTCTATCAACTCTGTAACTAAACAGATATTTGAAGCCGCTATCTCACAATAGCGGCTTTTTTAAGCATTAATGTATCAATAGACTAATTAGCTTATAACCACTGAGTGAAAAAATCAGTATTAATGCAGGTAACGCCAGCAAATTTACAAATCGTGAGTTAGTGTAATCACCCATCACAGCTTCTTGATTTACCAACCATACAAGGTAGGTGGTAACAATTGGCAATAATAACCCATTGGCAGCTTGTGCAAAAATAATCACCGCGACAGGGTCTAAACCAAGTGATGCGACGGTGGCGCCGAAGACTAAAATGATAACAGCGACCAATTTAAATCGGTTGTTACTCATATTGTTAGACCAACCAAGCATTCCACAAACGGCATAAGCACCTGCTAGAGGTGCGGTAATGGCACTGGTTAAACCTGCGGCAAACAAACCAATAGCAAAAAAGTAATGCGCTGCATTACCTAATAACGGCTCGAGTTGCATAGCCATATTCGCAGCACTTATTTTGCCTGTCTCTGTGCCGTAAAAAGCCACTGAAGCAGTAGATAAAATAGCTAAAGTGATCACACCGCCTAAAGTTATGGATAGCCCCGTATCTAGATTAGTTTGCTTAATAGTCGTAGCTTTATCACTATGTTTATTATGTTGTGCTGCAAGCACGCCAGAATGCAAAAACAGGTTATAAGGCACAATAGTTGTGCCGATTAATGCAAGTACTGTTGTCATAGAGTCTTTTGGAATACTGGGTATAAACCCTTCAAGTACCTTCATAATAGGAGGCGCAGCCATTACTAAAGTGGATATAAATACTAAACTCATTAATATCACTAATAGGATCAGCGCAGACTCCACCACTTTATGTTTGCCACTATAAAGTAAGAAAGCACTAAAAACTGCAATTAAAGGCGTCCATATTTGAGTGTTCACTTGAGGGAATATTTCAATTAACCCCATACTTGCGCCGCTTAAATTACCGGCTTCATAGGCTGCACTACCAACGCCGATCGCACTGATAACTAAAAACGCTGCAATTTTCTTAAACAGTGGGGTTTGAATATGTGTACGAAGAGCTTGAGCGAGATCTAAGCCTGTTGCAACACCTAAGCGAGCAGCCATTGATTGTAATAATATAGTCGCTACGACTGAAAATAATAATGTCCAAATTAGCGTGAAGCCAAAATTTGCACCGGCAATACTAGCACTGGTGATTGTGCCCGGACCGATAAAAGCTGCGGTGACGAGTAAACCTGGTCCTAATCGCATAAGTTACCTTAATTAAATGTTGATATTCATCAGTTGTCTACAGCTTACAAGTAAATCTATATTGTTAAAAGTGCAAGAAAGAAATTTATACACTCACAGGCTAAAATACAAAGTAGCAGGTATTCATCAATTTTATATTTTAAATAACAGCAAATAATGCCTATTTAGACTTGAGTATAATTGCCTTCATGTAAAATTATGGTAACTTACGTCAACTTTTTTATAACATCCCCTCAGCAATAATAATTACAAAAAATAATTAGTTATAAAATCACCGTTTTTGAAATTAAAACAGGACGTACCGTGTGAAAAACTTACTACGAGGCTTAAGTCTATTTAGCTTAGCGTTACTACTATTTTGCTCGCCTGCATGGGCAAGTGAAGGTCAATTAAACCTTACAACATCGAATGTTGGTTTACTCTGTATTGTTATATTTTGCATAGCATATGCAGTAGTTATGCTTGAGGAAAAGCTGCACCTAAGAAAGTCTAAACCTGTACTGGTAGCTGCTGGTCTAATATGGATTTTAATCGGTGCGTATTATGTAAACAACGATATGCCGGGCATCACTGAGTCTGCATTTAGACATAATTTGCTCGAATTTGCTGAACTAATGTTGTTTTTACTCGTTGCAATGACTTACATAAATGCCCTTGAAGAAAGGCGTGTGTTTGATGCGCTACGCTCATGGATGATTCAAAAGGGGTTTAATTATAAAAACCTATTTTGGATCACTGGGTTTTTAGCGTTTTTTATTTCACCGATAGCAGATAATTTAACGACAGCATTGTTAATGTGTGCAGTGGTGATGAAAGTGGCAGAGGGTGATAAGCCTTTTATTAATTTAAGTTGTATCAACATCGTTATTGCGGCCAATGCTGGTGGAGCATTTAGCCCCTTTGGTGATATTACGACTTTAATGGTTTGGCAAGCGGGACTCGTTCATTTTAATGAGTTTTTGGTGTTATTTTTACCGTCATTAGCAAACTATTTAGTACCCGCAGCGATAATGAGCTTTTATGTTGCAGATAAACAGCCTTCAGCGGTGTATGAAGAAATAGAGCTTAAACGCGGTGCGTTGAGAATTTTAACGCTATTTTTATTAACCATAGCAACGGCTGTTGCGTGTCATAGCTTTTTACATTTACCCCCCGTACTTGGCATGATGATGGGATTAGGTTACTTACAGTTTTTTGGTTACTTTTTAAGAATGACATTACCGGGCTCATTAGCGCGCAAAAAAGCCCATGCAGAACAGATTGGGGATAATGACCGCCTAGCCAAACTCGGTAGCGTGGTTCCATTCGATGTGTTTAGCAAAGTATCACGCGCTGAGTGGGACACTTTATTGTTTTTCTATGGCATCGTAATGTGTGTGGGTGGTTTGGGCTTTTTAGGTTATTTAAATTTAATGTCTGAGATGCTCTATGGGAATTGGTCTGCAACGTCGGCAAATATCTTTTTAGGTGTGATTTCTGCTGTGATAGATAATATACCTGTAATGTTTGCTGTACTTTCTATGCAACCGGATATGTCTCATGGGCAGTGGCTACTCATTACGCTCACCGCTGGAGTCGGTGGCAGTTTGTTATCAATAGGATCTGCGGCAGGGGTTGCATTGATGGGACAAGCCAGAGGCTACTACACCTTTTTTGGTCATTTAAAATGGACGCCTGTTATTGCACTTGGTTATGCTGCAAGTATTTTGCTGCACTTGTGGTTAAATGCATCTTTGTTTTAGCAAAACAACTTCTATAAAGCAAAGAAGCTAGGTTTTCTTTGCTTTTTGCAATCAAAATCTATTACATGTTTACTTACACTTTAGCTTGTTAGAACACTTCAATTGATAATACGCTTACATTAGATTACTAATATATCTTCTGTTTCAGGGTATGTTATGTCATCTAAAAAAATATTAGCAGTGAGCTTTATTTTACCCGCAGTCATTTTTGTTATTACATTTTAAACCATCCAATACAACAAACATTACACCTCTCAAAAACATAATGACTCACATTAATGTAGTTTTTATACAAGCAAGACTATTTTTTACATGTTGATTAACAGTTAGATATAAAACTTATTGGTATTCAAATGGTTAGGGTAGGCTTGTTTTTTGCTTCAAGGTAAGTATCTAAACAATAAGAGGGTTAATAATGACTGAACTTGCTTTATCTGCTTATTTTGCACTGTATATTTACTTGATCATGGTATTCATTCAATGGGCTGTTGCTACATTTAGTAAAGCGAGCCAAAAAGATGCAGTACCGGGTAAAATTGATTCTAATTTAAGTCACGGTAGCTTTGTTTTTAGGGCGCATCGCACGTTTCAGAATACCATTGAAAATAGCATACTGTTTTTAGGAACTGTGTTATTTGCATTTATAATTGGTTATCACAGTGCTGTGTTTGCAATTTGTATTTGGGTTTATGTTATTGCTCGCTGCATTCACATGGCACTTTATTATGCTATTGCAACAGAAAAAAATCCAAGCCCTCGAAGCTATTTCTTTTTAGCGGGTGTAGGGGCAAATATGGTGATGCTGGTTCTATTAGGTTTACGTTTAATTGCTTTTTAAAAATCTATTTAGAAAATATGAAAAGCAGCAAACTAACCCTCAGTTTGCTGCTAGTATAAGGAGGTTATTTATAAGTGTCTGAAATCACTTAGCAGAGCAGGTATTCCAGGTAGCATTCCGACCATAGCCATTACACTGGTTAATAGAACAAACATTATTAACGGAATTTTCCAACGACTCATTGGGCTTAGCTCAGCACTTCGCTCTTTACAACCAATTAGACCCAGGTTATCAAGCAACATTGTCAGAGACCAACCAAATGCAGGATTTACCAGCGTTGATGCAAATACAACAATGGCCGCGGACTGAGTGGTTTTGCCTTCGCGGGTCATTTCCATCCCTGCCTCAAGCAGTGGTATAAATACCCCTACAATTAGCGCAACGCAAAGTACTGGCTGCCATATGGCTAAATCCATAGGGTATCCCCAAATACCAGCAATAATACAAAATAGGGCAGTTAACACAGCGCCAGCAGGAATAGGGCGCTTAGCGATAGCTGCTGGCACAATATAAGTACCCCAAGATGAGGTAAAGTTAGAGCCCCCCAGTAACGAACCACAGGTTTGACGAACCGATGCGCTAAACATAGTATCGTCTATATTCATATGGACTTTTTCAGTGCGTTGCGGGTAACTAATTTTTTGAAATACTTGATGACCTAAAAAGTCAGGTGACCACATTGCTACGGCGAGTATGGCAAAAGGTAGCACCACAACAAAGCTTTCAAGTGTCGGTAAGCCAAGCATCCACCCGGTATTTTCACCCCACCAATACATTGGATTCATATTTGGTAGGCCAGGTGCTGTTTTGAATTCAAAAGGTGCACCTAAAGCAAACGCTGTGACACCGCCAATTAAGCAGCTTAACGGCACAGCAAGCCAACGTTTTTTAAAGTGCTCTAAGAGTGCATAAAGTAATATAGTCGCTAAAATTACAATGAAGGCTATGTGGCTCATATTAATGCTTTCAGCCCATGCAAATAATTTTTTTACTTGGGAAATAGTGCCAATAAACCCGAGGTAAAGCAGTAACCCCCCGCATACTCCTTTGCTGGTTAATCGAGCGAGTAAACTACCACCTTTACTTATAGCAAGAATAAAACCAAATGCGCCAATCAATAAACCGAAAGCCATCGGGTGACCACCTGCTGCAACCACAATAGGGATAAGGGGGATCAAAGGGCCATGTGTACCCGCTAAATTAGCGGTAGGTAAAATGAATCCTGAAAACAATATAATGAAAAATGCGACAATTAATAGTTCGTAGCGCACATTCTCTAATATAAAGGCATCACCTAAACCGAGCGGAGCCGCAAAGGTAGCAGCAATTGCCCCAACCATAACAACTTTACCAATAGTTCCTGCCATAGCCGGGATAGTATCTTCAAGTTCGAAACGGTAGTCCCGAAAAGGTAAATTTGCCCGCCAACGTTTTGGTTGCATTATTTGTAGTTCATGTTCGAGATATTCATCTCGGGTATCAAATGATGAGCTCGGCTTATGAAGGCTTTCGTAGCTTGCGTTTACACTATGTTGTTGTGTATCGGCTTCTACATTGTTTGGATTTTTATCCTGTGATGTTGTTGTCATAACTTCTCCGGCAACATATTTGCTGCTCTGTTTCAAACTTAAATACAGCTTTTTCAAGCAATAAATATTGAAAGCCTAGAGTAAAGCAAGTTTGTACAAGTTGGGATTAGTCAAAGGTCTAGGATTGAAGCTTATTAAAGGGGAAGGTTATAAAAATATTAACAGTTACAAGGGGTACTTTAGTCGATATGACTATGCTAGTTGATGTTAGTCTCGATTATTTAGGCTTAATAGCGATGTTAAATATACTTCAGATAGTTAAAACTGAAGTATATTTAACTTTAAATTGACTAGCCTAAAGCACCGACTAAGCTTTGCTAACTTGCTAACTTGCTAACTTGCTAACTTGCTAACTTGCTAACTTGCTAACTTGCTAACTTGCTAACTTGCTAACTTGCTAACTTGCTAACTTGCTAACTTGCTAACTTGCTAACTTGCTAACTTCATTCAACGCCAATGAATCCACCGGTTTGGTGGGCCCATAGACCAGCATAAATACCATTTTGAGATAGTAGCTGCTCATGACTGCCTTGCTCTACGATACCGCCCTCATCAAGCACGATTAGCCTGTCCATTTGGGCAATGGTTGATAGGCGATGTGCAATGGCAATAACCGTCTTGCCAGTCATTAAATCATCAAGGCTTGCTTGAATTGCGGCTTCAACTTCAGAGTCAAGAGCGCTTGTTGCCTCATCTAATATTAAAATAGGGGCGTTTTTAAGTAATACACGGGCAATTGCAATACGTTGACGCTGGCCACCAGAGAGTTTGACGCCGCGCTCACCAACTTGTACGGCAAACCCTTGATTACCCTTGCTGTCTTCTAAGTCTTCGATAAACTCCATGGCTTTAGCTTGTTTTGTCGCTTCTATCATTTGTTCATCGGTTGCATCTGGGCGACCATAAAGAATGTTTTCTTTGACTGAGCGATGCAATAAAGAAGTGTCTTGTGTAACCATTGCAATGTATTTTCTTAAGCTTTGCTGGCTGACTTTTGATATATCTTGACCATCAATTTTTATTGCGCCACTGTCAACATCATAAAAACGCAGTAATAGATTAACAAGCGTTGATTTACCAGCACCCGAGCGACCCACTAAACCAATTTTTTCACCGGGTTTTATGTTTAAATCTAAACCATTGATAACAGGCCCTCGGTTGGTCTCATTAGCTGCTTTACCATAGTTAAAGAAGACATTATCGAATGCAATTTGCCCTTCAGTGACAGCGAGTGATTTAGCATTTGGCATGTCATCAACATCAATCGGTGCCGATAAGGTTTTCATACCATCGCTAACTGTACCAATGTTTTCAAATAGACTGCTAATTTCCCACATAATCCATTGTGCCATGCCATTTAAACGAAGGGATAAACTGACCGCGATAGCAATTGCACCAGCGCTTATTGCACTTAATGACCAAAGGTAAAGAGATAATGCTGATACACTAAAAACCAGTAAATAATTAAGACTATTAATGCAAAAATTTAAACTGGTGACTAAGCGCATTTGTTTATAAACAGGTTGTAAAAATACGTCCATACTGTCTTTAGCGTACTGTTCTTCACGTTGGGTGTACGAGAACAACTTTATTGTTGAAATATTTGTATAACTATCAACAATTCGGCCAGTCATTTCAGAGCGTGCATCTGCTTGTGAGCTTGCGATACGTTTGAGCTTTGGTACAAAATGCATTTGAATTGCAGCATAAAGTGCAAGCCAAACCAGTAGGGGGATCATTAATCGCCAATCAGCTTCGGCAACCAAGAATACCATAGCACCAAAATAGACCACAATGTACATAAGCACGTCGAGTAGCTTCATCACGGTTTCTCGAACAGCTAGCGATGTTTGCATCACTTTTGTTGCGATACGTCCCGCAAATTCATTTTGATAAAAGCTGACGCTTTGGCGTAATAAATAGCGATGCGCTAACCAACGAATCGACATGGGGTAATTACCGAGCAGTGCTTGGTGTAATATAGCCGAGTGAAAAAACACCACCACAGGTAAAATCACCAGCAAGACAATAGCCATCTTAATAAGCTCTGATTCTTGTTCAATAAATAGCGTTTCTGGTGTGTATGTTCCCAACCAATCGACTAATTGTCCCATGTAACTAAAAAGAGAGACTTCTAAAATGGCCAACATTGCAGCACTGAGTGACATAAGTACTAAAGATAGCTCCATACCCTTAGTATAATGCAGGCAGAAGGCAAGAAGAGTTGCAGGTGGTTGGCTTGGCTGTTGTTCAGGGAACGGTTTCGTCATCCGCTCAAATAGTCGATACATTTTAATATCTTAAATAGTAAAAATTAGCGTTACTATAGCATTGGCAGTTAATAAAAGCAGGCTGTTCACCAGGGAATTTTACCCACTAATATATCTTTAAACATTACCCAATCACCCCACAGGCTGTAAAAAGGGTATTTGAATGTAGCAGGGCGGTTCTTCTCAAAGAAAAAATGACCTATCCATGCAAAGCCATAGCCTATAATCGGTAATAACCAAAGTGCGATAAAATTGAGTGTGATTGCGACATATGCAACAACAAGTAGCACTAGGCAACTACCCAAAAAATGTAATCTACGACACGTTTTATTACTATGCTCTGTTAAGTAATACGGGTAAAAATCTTTGAATGTTTGAAAAGGTTCTTGTCTTTTTTTTTGTCCCATTCTATACCCCTTTTTTGTAAAAAAAATCCTTCAACTTCTACGCAGCATGTTTACATACATTCACAGTAGCACAATTTATTAGTCGCATAATACTCGACAATAGTCCCTTAAAAAAATATGTTATAAGATAACTAATTAGCGAGAATGAAAATATAATGTTAAAAAAAGTTTTAGCCTGTGCTGTCATAGCAGCACTAAGTGGTTGTTCAGATATGCCAGTTAATAAAAGTGAAAAAGAAGTAATAACTAAAAACGAGACTAAACAGCAGTTAACCTACCCTGAAACTAAAAAAGGAGCTGTTGTTGATATCTATTTTGATGAAAAAGTTGCAGACCCATATCGTTGGTTAGAAGATGATATGAGCGATGAAACAGCCCACTGGGTTGAGACTCAAAATAATACGACGTTTTCCTACCTAGACAATATTCCTTATCGTGACACATTAAAAGCCAGCCTTGAAAAATTAATGAATTATGAAAAAGTTACAGCTCCTTTTACTGAAGGTAAGTACACTTATTTTTATAAAAATGATGGGCTACAAAATCAATATGTTTTGTTTCGTAAACTCGGTGATGGTGAAGCTGAAGTCTTTTTAGATCCAAATACTTTCAGTGATGACGGCACAACGTCTATGTCTGGTCTTACATTTTCAGAAGATGGTTCATTGGCAGCGTATCAAATTTCAGAAGGTGGCAGTGACTGGCGTAAAATCATTATTATTGACACTGAGACTAAACAACCTATCGAAGAAAATTTAGTTGACGTTAAATTTAGCGGCATTTCTTGGTTAGCCAATGAAGGTTTCTATTATTCAAGCTACGACAAACCTAAGGGTAGCGAATTGTCTGCTAAAACAGATCAACACAAAGTGTATTTTCATAAATTAGGCACAGCGCAAAGCACTGATGAACTGGTTTATGGTGGCACTGATGATGAAAAGCACCGTTATATTGGCGCATCAGTTACCCGTGACAACCGTTATTTACTTATCTCAGCCAGTGTATCAACATCAGGCAACAAGCTATTTATTAAAGATTTATCAAAGCCTGAGAGTAAACTTACGACAATTTTAGAGCATACCGAGTCAGATACTTATTTGCTAGATAATGACGGCAGTAAACTTTTTTTAGTGACTAACCTTAATGCACCTAATAAAAAAGTGGTGACTGTTGATGCAGCAAACCCAACACCTGATCAATGGCAAGACTTAATAGCGCAAACAGATAATGTATTAAGTATGTCTAAAGGTGGTGATTACTTCTTTGCAAAGTATATGGTTGATGCAATTTCAAAAGTTCAGCAATTTGATAAATCAGGTGAGCTAGTTCGTGAAATTAGTCTTCCAGGTGTAGGCACGGCACGTGGTTTTAGCGGTAAAAAAGAAAGTGATACGCTGTACTACTCGTTTGCTAACTACACAACGCCAGGTAGTACCTATTCATTTAATGTTAAAACGGGTAAATCTGAAGTTTATCGTAAATCCGGTGCACAGTTTGATTCAGAGCAATATACCTCTGAACAAGTATTTTATGCATCTAAAGATGGTACTAAGGTACCGATGATTATCTCGTATAAAAAAGACACTAAACTTGATGGTAAAAATCCAACTATTTTATATGGTTATGGTGGCTTCAACGCAAGTATGACACCAGGGTTTAGTCCTGCAATTGCTGCATGGCTTGAGCAAGGAGGTGTCTATGCAGTCGCTAATATTCGTGGTGGTGGTGAGTACGGTAAAGAGTGGCACGATGCGGGTACTCAGTTGAAAAAGCAAAATGTATTTGATGATTTTATCGCTGCAGCCGAATACCTAAATGAGAAAAAATACACATCAAGTGACTACCTAGCAGTACGTGGTGGCTCAAACGGTGGTCTACTGGTTGGCGCTGTAATGACCCAGCGACCAGAGTTATTTAAAGTTGCGCTACCTGCTGTGGGTGTTTTAGATATGCTGCGCTATCATACATTCACCGCTGGAGCTGGTTGGGCGTATGATTACGGAACCAGTGAACAAAGTAAAGAAATGTTCGATTATTTAAAAGCTTACTCACCGGTACACAATGTTAAGCAAGGAGTTGAATATCCAGCAACATTAATTACGACAGGTGATCATGATGACCGTGTTGTTCCTGCCCACTCATATAAATTTGCCGCTGAGCTACAGGCTAAAGGGGCTGGTGCTAACCCTTATTTGATCCGCATTGAGACAAATGCGGGTCATGGTGCAGGTACACCAACAAGTAAAATAATTGACCAGTACGCCGATATTTACGGCTTTACCTTGTTTAACATGGGCATAAAGTCACTGTAAAAACACTTTTATCTTAATACAAAACGCCGAAACTATGGTTTCGGCGTTTAACTATACTTACTACTTACTTTAATCGTTAGTTATTACTTGAAAATAGTCGTTGATGCGTTTTAAACGCGTATTCGTCAGTCATACCACTTAAATAATCACAAATTACACGGTGTGTATTACCACCTTGCTGCTGCACTTGTCGATAGAGCTTTGCCGTTGTCTCAGGTAATAAGCGTAAAGGGTCACAGGCAAATGCTTCGAAAAGTTCGATTATTAATTTTTGACCTTTAAATTCAATCTGCTGCATATGAGATGCTCTAATTAAACGATGATAGATAAATGACTTTAACGCTTCGAGCAAGTGCTGGTAAGGCTCTGGTAAAACGACGGTATAATTCAAAATAGGATTCTCAAATACAATATCGGTGCTTGTTATTGAAGATTGAGTTATAAACAAATTAACTAATTCACCAATTACATCTTTGCGCTGAGCTTCACTACCTAAAAAAAGACGCGCTGTTATATTGCTTGTTTCAAGCCAATCACAGTCAACACTTTGTAATACGGGTATTGCATGGTTCTGCCATTCTTTTAAGGTTATTTGCTCAGTGGCAATTGCGTCTTCTAAATCATGAACGGCGTAAGCAATGTCATCAGCTAGCTCCATAATTGCAGCATCAAGAGACTTAAACAGTGTCTTTGATCTGTATTCGTCAATAGGCTTTGCTTGACTAAAATTGTTTTTATCAGCGTCTGATAAAGGGGCGATGATCCATTCAAAAGTGGTTTTATCATCAGTGTACAAGCCTTTAGCTGGTCGCCAATCGTCTGCTTTTATAAAGGCTCTGCTAGAATCATGTTCAGGAATTGTATGCCATAGGTCTTCAATAAAAGCTGGATATTTTATAAAGCCTAATAATGTCCTGCGAGTCAAGTTCATACCATGGCCATCACTATAGGGCTCTAATCGAGACACTATTCGCAGGGTTTGCGCATTACCTTCAAAGCCACCATGATCTCGCATCATATAATTTAATGCTATTTCTCCACCATGGCCAAATGCTGGGTGGCCTATATCATGGGCTAAGCATAAGGTTTCTAATAAACTTTGATCTGGAAAATGATTAAAATCAGGGTGCTGTTTTTCTAAATGACGTAGTAGCCCACTACCAATTTGCGATACTTCCAGTGAATGGGTTAAACGGGTACGATGAAAGTCATTAAGCCCTATACCCATAATTTGGGTTTTCGCCTGAAGTCGCCTAAACGCAGCTGCGTGTATTATCCGTGAACGGTCTACTTGCCAAGCAGAGCGATTATCATTGGGTCGAGATTTCTGCTGTTCTATGATCCTACTTTGCCAATCTAATTCCATGAATTGGTTCTCCGCTGACTTCTAGCAAGTTGATATAAATATTGTAACGGATTTTAGTAGATTATAAATCATTCAGTTGATGAAAGTTTCTATATTAAGTGGCTGATGTTTCTAAATTAGCTGTTATTAAGTATAATACGTGGCTACATGCATGTGAATATGGCCATGCATCAATATCAGTTTTTTAGAGAGAATACATGCTAAAGTACTTAGTTAAATTACTCGTTAGTCTATTTTTTATTTGGGCGTTAGTTTATCCATTTATTAAAACAACGACTCAGCCCGAAGAGCAAGAAAGCACTGAACAATTAATCGTCAAGGAAAAAGAAAAGCCACTTCACAGTGTAAAGCTACCTGATTTTAATAGCTTTACTGACGTAAAAGAAAAAAAACGCGCGTTTTTTGATTTTATTCGTCCGCACATCGAGGCTGAAAATAAACAAATTCGTCAACAGCGTGCTACGTTAGAAATCGCATTAATGATGCTTCAATATGACGAGCCATTGAATGCGAAACAAACGAAGCAAGTAAAAAATATTCTAAATAGTTATAAGCTACCTAATATAATAAATAATTTATCGCTAAACCAAGCACTACGGCGCGTGGATATTATTCCGAAAGAGCTTGCGTTAATGCAAGCGGCGAACGAGTCGGCTTGGGGGACATCACGTTTTGCCCGTATAGGCTTGAATTTTTTTGGTCAATGGTGTTACAGCCAGGGCTGTGGCATGATCCCGAATCGTCGTAATTCTGGTGCAGCACATGAAGTGGCCGCTTTTAAATCTGTTCGTGACGCAGTTTCATCTTATTTTAAGAATATTAACACCCATGCAGCTTACAAAGAGCTACGTTCAATTCGTGCTGATTTACGCCTTCAACAAAAGCCAGTTACCGCTACTAAACTCAGCTATGGTTTAATGTCGTATTCAGAGCGTGGTGAAGCCTATATTGAAGAGCTAAACCAGATGATTAATCATAATAAGGCCTATTTTGATGAATAAGTGTAACGTTACTTTACTTGTGGGTTTGTTGTGCAGCATTTTTGTTAGTGCAACGCTTCAAGCAAAAGAATTTGTTGTATCGTATGATGGCTTTTATGATCGTTTAAAAGTGGTTAATAAAGGTGATTTTCAGTTTGCTCAAGTAAACTTTTATATTACAGATATCGCTTCAAACGATGAGTGCTTGATTAAAACGGGCCGTATTATAACTGAACGACAAGAATATCCACTTAACTACACTGCGCAAGCGCAGTTGCTTTTGCCTTATGATAAGCAGCTTGATACTGATAAAGCGGTAATCGTTATTGAACCACAAAATGACAACCATGATTGTCAGCTAAAATTACAAATAGAAGCCCGAGAATTTACCAATAGCGATTTAAATAAACAGCAGTTATATAAACTAAACGCAGAGTTTGATGAGCTGCTCTCAGATTTATCAGGTTTTTTTGTCAGTAAACTGATGAGCTTTTTGCTCCCTGAGCAAAAGGGCGTGGTACTCACATTTGCAGAGCCGGTTAGTATTGATGATGCAGCTTTTAATTGTGTACAAAATATTTGCCACGTGAGTGTTACTGATGACTGGCAAGACGATAAAACAACGTTTGATGTTTCAGCTCCCCTTACAAAGGTCACCCCGTGGATTACTAAATAGCTAGCCCGTGACTTAATCGCTAAAGCACAATTATACGTGCTTTTAGCTGCTTTTTTATCTTAAATTGATAAATTTTAACGGCATTTTATACTCTTCATTACTGGTATTTAAAATAACAACCTATGATTAAAGCTCACGTTATTGAACATTTACGATTTGCGCTTGAAGCACAATTAGCGACAGCGCAAGCAGCAGCGAAAACGGCTCATGATGCCGCAACTCATGAAGAAAACATTGCAGAAAATAAATACGATACACTAGGTCTTGAAGCTGCTTATTTAGCACAAGGGCAAGCCGAACGTGTGAATGACTGTCACCTGAGTCTTCTTGAATTTGAAAAAGTATTTAAAGAGCCGTCTGCTAATAAAGTATCAATAGGGTCTTTAGTGTGTGTAAGTGATGAAGCTGAGCGCTTAAAGTGGTATTTTATTGGTCCATTATCAGGTGGTTTGAGCGTGACTATTAAAGATCAATTAATTTACGTTTTAACACCACAATCGCCACTAGGCACTTTGTTAATCAATAAACAAAAAGAGGATGAGTTTAGTTTTACCATGGCTGATAAAACACAACTACTTTTTATTGAACAAATCCTATAGATAAATTTTCCTTATCCTGACGCTAAAAATTATTCGTTAGTCAAATAATCAAAAAGCATTTATAAATCACCTGTAGCTTATGCTAAAGCACCCATCCTGTTAAGTGACCGCGTTTATACCCATCACTTAGCAGTATGGGTGTTTCTATTTATGCATTATTATTTTTGACTTACTTTAGGAAAAGTCGTGTTTAAAACCTTAATTGTGGTTGATAACAATGAGCAATCACTTGCTCAATCATTTGAAAACGTGATTACCTTCAATACTTATTTGCGAGATTATCCAAAACATAACGAAGCAAAAACACGCATTATTAATTTGTGTGATTCAAGCCAATATTTAAGTAAAGGGTATTATTGCTCATTACTGGCAGAGGCGCGTAAACACCAAGTATTACCCAGTGTAAAAACAATTAATGCGTTACGTTCTGGACAAGCTTTACCCAAAGGCCATGCAGGTTTAACAAATGTTGTGTACTTTGGAAAAGTAGCTAGTGCATTACAAGAAAAACCCGCAAAAGAATTATTTAAACAGTATCCAACACCGATTTTATATATTGATGATAGAAGTACTTTACAGCAAGGTTCGTTATCTTCTTTAACACAGCAACAGTATAAAAGGTTCATTGCTGAGCTCACAGAGTTTACACAAACGCAGTGGCGAATTAATGACATGCAGCGACGTTATCGGTGGGATATGGCCATTTTAGTTGATCATAATGAAAAAGTACCACCGAGTGATAAAGAAGCTATATCGCGTTTTATCAAAGCAGCAGCTAAGCAGGGAATTTATGCTCAAGTGCTTAGCGCGGATGAAATTTCAAATATTGCACAGTTTGACGCGTTATTTATTCGTCAAACCACCGCGATTGATCATCCAACGTATCGTCTTGCAATTAAAGCGCAAAACGCAGGGCTCGTGGTGATTGATGATGCAGAGTCCATTTTACGCTGCTGTAACAAGGTGTACTTACATGATGCATTCAATTATCAAAAAGTACCTAGCCTAAAAACGGTTGTTCTGGCAGATCTAACGGCAGAATCAATTGAACATTTAGAGCAGACATTTACTTACCCATTGGTATTAAAGATGCCTGAAGGTTCATTTTCTAAAGGGGTGTTTAAGGTAAGTGATAGGGCAGAACTGTCGTTAAAGTTAGCAGAGTTGTTTGAGTTTAGTGCATTAGTGTTAGCACAAGAATATATGTATACCGATTACGATTGGCGGGTAGGTGTGTTAAATGGTCGTGCTATTTATGCCTGTCGATACCTGATGGCACGTAATCATTGGCAAATATACAACCATGACTCGAAACGGTTTTTCTCTGGTGGCTTTGAAACACTCCCCACGTTTGAATTACCAAAAGCAGTATTAGATGCAGCGTTAAAGGCCTGTAAAACAGTCGGCAAAGGGTTATACGGCGTGGATGTTAAAGAGCATGAAGGCTTAGCGTATGTCCTTGAAGTTAATGATAACCCCAGTATTGACCATAAAGTTGAAGATGCCTATTTGGGTGATGAACTGTATATGATCATTATGGATGAATTTAAACAACGCCTTGAAGCAAGAGGGCGAGGTTAATGGTCACTGTTGATGTGGTACTACGAGTTGCCACTGGGAATGATTTAATTGCATTGCTTGAAATAGAACAACAAAGCTTCAGTCAAGATAGATTAAGTGCGCGCAGCTTAAAACGTTGGATAAGTGCTAAACATGGCATTTTATTGGTTGCACAGCTTCACAACCAGATAATTGGATACGGTTTAGTGTGGTGCCATAAAGGCACGCGTTTAGCACGATTATATTCATTGGCTGTTATGCCACATCTGCAGAGCAAAGGAGTCGCTCAAAAGCTGTTAATTGCACTTGAACGAGTAAGTGCTGAACGTGGTCGTGTGTTTATGCGCTTAGAAGTGGCGGTAAATAACATAGCCGCTATTGGCCTTTATGAAAAGCATGGTTATCGGGTATTTGGTCAGTACAGTGACTATTATCACGATCATAGTGATGCGTTACGAATGCAAAAAAACATTCGCAGCACCCATGAACTCGCATTTACGCGACAAACGCCTTGGTATCAGCAAACAACCGAGTTTACTTGTGGCCCAGCAGCGTTAATGATGGCCATGTCATCACTAAATAAGTCGCAGTTAAGTCAAGTTAACGAGTTGGCTATTTGGCGTGAAGCAACAACTATATTCATGACCTCAGGCCATGGCGGTTGCCACCCATTAGGATTGGCGTTGGCTGCACTAAAACGTGGATTCAATGCTGATGTGTTACTTAATACCCGTGATAGTTTATTTATTGATGGGGTTAGGAGTGAGAATAAAAAAGCTATTTTGCATACAGTCCATAATCAGTTTGTTATAGAGGCAATTAATCAACAACTTAATGTGAAATATCAAGATTTATCATTGGAACATATCGAGTGCTGGTTGGCTGCAAAAATGGCGGTATTATTATTGGTAAGTACTTATCAATTTGATGGTAAAAAATCACCTCATTGGGTGTGTGTAACGCATTTAGATGAACATTGTTTATATGTGCACGATCCATTTTGTGAAATTGACAAACAGTTAGCGATAGATTGCCAACATGTGCCAATTGCCCGGGCTGATTTTTCAAAGATGGCTGCTTTTGGGTCTAACCGGCTGAAAACGGCCATTGCTTTGAGTTTTAAAGGATAATGAAGTGACTTTGTATGAATTGTTAGATGTAAGCCCATATTCGTGGAGTGCAATAGGCACAGCGGCTTTTTGTGGTGCGTTAATTGGTGTCGAGCGGCAGTTAAGAGGCAAACCTGTAGGTATACGTACTTCAGTATTAATAATACTGGGAACTTATCTATTTTTGGCATCAGCATTTATGCTCCATGGTGATGTGATTGATCATTCTCGTGTAGTTGGTCAAATAATCACAGGTATTGGCTTTTTAGGGGCGGGAGTTATGCTCGCTAAGGATGGGGCTGTTGTTGGAGTGACTTCGGCTGCAACCATCTGGGTACTGGCATCAATAGGGGTTATGATCGCGACACAGCATCTCGGTGCTGCTATTAAGTTGTCTGTTTTAGTGGTCGGTATTTTATATGGTGTAGACGTGCTCGAAGCTCAGTTTAAAAGCTTAAGTAAAGGAGTACATCGCCAAGTAAAGATTTATTCAAAACGTTATTATCGTCAGACTAAATCAGCAGAACCAAAAGATTAATTGTGCTTATGTAACTTTGTTTAACCAAATAACTTACGTCTAACAATAGTGCGATAAGCTGTGGGTGTTTGCGATAAATATTTTTTAAATACGCGCGTTAAGTGCCCTTGATCGTTATAGCCAACCTCTAATGCCACTTCTTGGATTGATAAATTAGATGAAGCTAAAAGCTCCTTGGCTGATTGCACCCGAAGTTGTTGCCAATACTCAACAGGGCTTTGATTTGTAGCATGGCGAAATCGACGCGTGAAGGTACGATAACTTAGACCAAATAATTCAGCGACTTCAGTTAAAGTATGTTCCCCACCTAAGTTGTTTTTGAGCCAAAACTGTATTTGCGCAATCAGTTCATCAGGGTGTTTATCAACTGCGCCTTCAAGGTAGCGTTGATCTTCATAAGGCTTCCTAATTTCATGAGAAAAATTACGCTCAACATGTTGCGCAGCTTGTTGCCCATAATATTGACTAATAATGTGCACAATTACATCGGCAAGGGCATTCAAACTTGCAACACTATATAAACGTTCAGACTGAGTAATGAAAAAGTCAGGCTTCAGTAGTACCTTAGGGTAATCACGTTTAAATTGTTCAGCGTAATGCCAGTGAGTTGTCGCGGGGTGGCCATCTAATAGTTTTGCTTGTGCTAATAAACAATTTCCCGTGCCCACGCCGATAATTTGACTGTTACTTTGCCAGCTTTGATTAAGCCAGTTGACCAGTGCATTGTTAGCATGAACTACAGGACGAGGATTTCGCCAAATACCAGGGACGATAATTAAGTCACTTTTCGGTGCATTGCTGGCGGTGCAATCTGGAATGATAGCTAGACCGGTTCTATTTTTTATCGGCTTTTGACTCTCTGCAACGAGATAAATCTCTAATGGTCGAAATAGGTTTTTATCCAAGTGACTTTTAGCGAATGCTTCACCCGCTCTGAGCATTTCAATTGGCAGAGTTAAACTGGTAATTAATAAATGCTGATACACCAATAAACTAATTTTTAATGGTGTGATGGCTTCTTGTTTGTCCACTTAATTGCTCCGACCAGTTAGTTTTGGCATTAAAAGCCTGATATTTGGCTATTAAAGCACAATTGCATTTGTTGAATCCATCTAAACTGCAGTTATATTCATTAACACGTTTTCCCAAGGTAAATTATGACAGCATTACCCGTTATTGTCGGTATGGGCGGAATTAACGCCGCAGGCCGAACCTCATTTCATCAAGGATATCGTCGTATCGTGTTAGACAGTTTAGATGCTAAAGCACGACAAGAAACATTTTTAGGCTTAGCAACACTAATGAACCTTGTTAAATTAGAGCAAGGTCAATTAGTAGATAAAGAAGGTGAGCCAGTAGAAAAATCAGCCATCGAAACACGTTTTGGTGAGCAAATTATTGCTGGCACCTTAATCCGTAAAATTGAAAAAAATCATTTTGATGTTGACGCAACACCCTGGCAGCAAAAAATGACATTGAGCGTTTCAAATGATGAAAAAATTGTCTTTGAAACACGTGCACGTGATTTACCTCAACCTATACCCGCCAACTGGCAAGTAGAGGAACTAGAAGGTAAAAAAGTAAAAGTAACCATTGCGGCTGAGTTGGACATAAAGCATGCCAGTACGCGTGATAACCCAATAAAAGCAGCAGGTCAGTTCCCAACGGGTTTTGATCCATCAATAATGTACAATAGCCGTTATCAACCGCGTGGTTTACAAGCCACTATTTTTGCTGCAACAGATGCGATTCGCTCTACAGGCCTTGATTGGCAATATATCATGAATAGTGTTCAACCAGATCAAATTGGTACCTATTCAGCGTCTGTGGCTGGGCAAGTGAACGATGAAGGCTTTGGTGGTTTAATTCGCTCTCGCCAACAAGGTGAACGTGTTAGTACTAAGCAGTTGGCACTGGGTTTAAATACCATGTCGACTGATTTTATAAATGCGTACGTCACAGGTAATGTGGGAACAACGTTTACTACATCGGGAGCTTGTGCCACATTTTTATATAACTTACGTGCTGCAGTTAATGATATTCAAGCAGGGCGCACACGCGTTGCCGTGGTTGCATCGTCTGAATGTGCAATTACCCCTGAGATCATCGAAGGCTTCGGCAATATGGGCGCATTAGCCAATGAAGAAGGGTTAAAACGATTAGATAACACCGATGTGGTTGATCATCGTCGAACTAGTCGTCCTTTTGGTGAAAACTGTGGTTTTACAATTGGTGAGGGTGCACAAGTCGCGATATTAATGGATGATGCGCTTGCTCTTGAGTTAGGTGCTGACATTATGGGTGCCGTGCCAGATGTTTATGTAAATGCCGATGGTGTTAAAAAGTCAATTACCGCACCAGGCCCTGGTAATTATATTACTATGGCAAAATCAGTTGCTTTAGCATCGAGTATTTTAGGTCAAGAAGCAGTACAAGAACGAAGCTTTATTCTTGCGCATGGTTCAAGTACACCGCAAAATCGCGTAACAGAGTCACTTATATACCACCGTTTAGCACAAACCTTTGCTATTGATAGCTGGAAAGTAGCCGCGCCAAAAGCCTACGTAGGCCATACAATTGCACCCGCGAGTGGCGATCAATTAGCGATGGCACTTGGCGTCTTTACACATCATGTTATGCCAGGCATCACAACCATAGATAAAGTAGCCGATGACGTGCACAGTGAACGTTTAGATATTCGTACAGAACACTATAACTGTGGGGAAATGGATATCGCATTTATCAACTCTAAAGGCTTTGGTGGTAACAATGCGACTGCAACCGTGTTATCTCCATCAGTGACGATGCGTATGTTGCAAAATCGTCATGGTGAGGTAGCGATTAAAAATTATCAGCAATTACATCAAGTTGTTAAAGTTGCTCAGGTTGACTATCAACAACAAGCAGACTTGGGTAATTATGAGCTTATTTACCGTTTTGGTGATGGCATGATTGATGAAAACGACATTGTTATCTCAGAACAAAAGATGCAAATTCCTGGTTTTGAAAAAGCCATTGCTTTGAGTCAAACGAATCCTTATCAAGATATGTTTTAAGCACATTCTTGAGTGGCAAGGCGCTTTTACAGCGCCTTTTTTCATGTCTAAAACTTCCACTATGTCATTGGCTGCATTTTTTTGTTGAATCACCGCAGTTTACGCGACCCTTAATATATCCTTGTTATAATTTCATGTAATTACAAAGGCTAATGTTTGAGAATCCTATGATCGCCAGTTTATTATTGTTAAGTGCCACCGTTACATTAGACAGCCACTTGCCTCCACTTTTGCCATGGCAAGGGCAAAGTTTAGAATTAATGCAAAGCGAAGGCCCGTTAACGACTGATTTTGAACTGAGTGATGGGTTAAACTCGCCAGATTATAAGCAAACTATGGCCTTTGTTGAGCGATTAGTTGCGGCTAATCCAACTCAATTTCAAGTTCAAACTATTGCGACAAGTAATGCAGGGCGTGCAATTAAAATGCTCATTGCTAGCGAAGATGGTGATTTTTCAGCGGCGCAAATTAGTCATAGTGCAAAGCCAACTATTTTTATTCAAGCAGGCATTCATGCCGGGGAAATCGACGGCAAAGATGCAACTTTCATGCTACTTAGAGACATCGCAACGGGAAAACGCCGCGATATTCTAAGTAAAGTTAATATTTTATTTATTCCAATTTTAAATGTTGATGGCCATGAACGACGTAGCCAATATAACCGCATAAACCAACGTGGTCCGGTTGAAATGGGGTTCAGAACAAACGCCAATAACTTAAATTTAAATCGTGATTACACTAAATTAGACACCCCTGGTGTGCGTGGTGTAATGAAGGTAATAAATCAATATGCCCCAGATCTATATGTTGATGTGCATGTGACTGATGGTGCAGATTATCAATATGACGTGACATATGGGTACAACCCTGTTTTTTCCAGTGAATCACCTAGTGTGTCGCATGCGCTTGATCAATACTTTAAACCAGTGATTGATGAAAAGTTAGCACAACAAGGGCATATCCCAGGACCTTTAGTGTTTGTAATGGACAAACGTGAATTCAAAAAAGGCCTTGCTGGCTGGGTTGCAACCCCACGTTATTCAAATGGTTGGGGGGACTTGCGTTCATTACCAAGTATTTTAGTAGAAAATCACTCTCTTAAGCTCTACAAACAGCGGGTTCTTGGTACTTACGTATTTTTAGATGGTGCAATTACAGCTTTATCTGAAAATCACAAACAGCTGACAGAGGCTGTCGCTAAAGAGCAAGCATTTTTACCTAGCCAACTTATTGTAAAGCGAGGTTATGCCAAAGACCCTGACACCCTTGAGTTTAAGGGTATAAAGTATAGCCGCAGTGAAAGTGCTTTAAGTGGTCAGGTGGAAGTTAAGTATTTAGGTGAAAAACAGCACTATTCGGCATTGCCTATCTATTGGCAAAAAGATGTACAGAAAACCGTAACCGTACCCAAAGCTTTTTATATACCACCCGCTTACCCTGAAATAGTTAAAAAACTAAAACTTCATGGTATTAAAGTACAACCGGTTACTGAAACAGCGGCCATAACTAGTTTGAAAGTGGCTGCGGTTACTAAGCATGAATTCGATAAAACCCCATTTGAAGGGCGCTTTAGAGTAACGGCTGAATTTGACTACCAACCACTCAATGAAAAGGTTGTGACTGGTTGGTCTAAAGTAATAACCGCGCAACCACTTGGCGAATTAGCTACCCACTTATTACACCCTGAAGCGCCCGATTCGTTTTTTGCTTGGGGTGAGTTCAATTCTATTTTTCAACGCACTGAATACATGGAAAATTACGCATTAGCACCTTATGCCAGACAGATGCTTAAAGATAAGCCAGCACTTGCATTAGAGTTTGATAAAAAAATTCGTGAAGACGCAAAGTTTGCAAAAGATGCGCAAGCGCGTTTAAATTGGCTTTATCAAAAAACGCCATTCTATGATCAAGCGTATCTAAAATACCCAGTACTTATGGCGTTTAACACTAAATTGAACGATAAGAAATAAATAATGGATATTATAACGCTCCCAGTAACCGCTTTTTCACAAAATTGCCGCATTATTATTTGTAAGCGAACTCGCCAAGCTGTGGTCGTTGACCCCGGTGGTGATGCAGAGGAAATTATCGCTGAGCTTGAAAAACGACCTGTAGAAGTTAAAAGTATTTTATTAACGCATGGGCACCTTGATCATGTTGGTGCAGCAAAACAGTTAGCTGAACACTTTAATATCAAAATAATCGGTCCCCAAAAAGATGAGCTATTCTGGTTTGATGCGCTGCCTATGCAAGCACAAATGTTTGGCTTTAAACCGATAGCGCCGTTTTACCCTGATGCCTGGTTAGAAGCGGGCGATATGTATAAAATTGGTGATTTAAATTTCACAGTGCGCCATTGCCCAGGTCATACACCTGGACACATTATTTTTTACGAAGCTAACCTGAAGTTGTGCTGGTTGGTGATGTAATATTTAAAGGTTCAGTAGGGCGAACAGATTTTCCAAAGGGCGATGCCGCACAATTGTTGAACTCTATCAAAGAACAAGTGTTAACACTTCCTGATGAAACGCGAATTTTATCAGGCCATGGACCCGATACTACAGTTGCAGCAGAACGCATATCGAATCCATTTATAAGTGGTAAGCTTGGTTAGTTACGCATAAAAAATGCATAAAAACACAAGACGCAGCCGATAAAGCGATGTATAATTTAATCAATTTAGTAAAATAATAAAGAAATAAAATGTCTCTAAATCAAGTTGACCGCCAAATATTGGCACTGTTACAGCAAGACGCAAGCCTTTCAACCGCAGACATCGCAGATAAAGTTGGGCTTTCTCAGTCACCATGTTGGCGTCGAATAGCCAAGCTAGAGCAAGATGGTTACATCAAGGGTAAAGTAGCTTTACTCGATGAGAAAAAGCTCGGTTTTGATATGCTAGTTTATGCCCATGTACGTTTATCGAATCATGGTAGAACTAATTTAGCTGAATTCGAGCGCCTTATTTTGAGTTACGATGAAGTCACAGAGTGCTACAGCATGGCTGGTACTATGGACTTTATGTTGCGTATTATCTCAAAGGGTATCGAAGGTTATGAGCAATTTGTTCGTGATAACCTATTAAATCTTGAGTTTGTGCAAGAAGTTCATTCAAACGTTACCATGACGTGTGTAAAGCGCAGTACTTCACTCCCTCTATAAAATTATTGCTTTAATCAAATAGAAAAATCATTCCATTTCAAATGCACTATACTCAATAGTGCATTTACAATAACCAATTGTTAACTTTTGCTTAATTTGATAGAATTCAGCGCTTTTTTTGATCCCTACACCCACGAGGAACTCAATGTTTAACTTACTCAGCAAAGCGCCAAGCTCTGCTAAAAATGATATTTTATCAGGTTTAACGGTGGCGCTTGCCCTGGTACCTGAAGCTGTTGCTTTTGCATTTGTTGCAAACGTAGAACCATTGGTTGGTTTGTATGCTGCATTTATAGTTGGTTTAATTACAGCTATTTTTGGTGGTCGCCCAGGTATGATCTCCGGTGCAACAGGTGCGCTAGCTGTTGTAATGGTAAGTTTAGTATTAGACCACGGGGTTGAATATCTATTTGCTACGGTACTGTTGATGGGGATACTGCAAATACTCGCCGGTATTTTCAAATTAGGTAAATTTATTCGTATGGTACCGCACCCAGTAATGCTGGGGTTTGTAAACGGTCTAGCAATTGTCATATTCTTAGCGCAACTTGGTCAGTTTAAGTCCCCAGGACCTGATGGCACTATGCAATGGATGACTGGTGAGCCGATGATGATCATGCTTGGGCTTGTAGCACTCACCATGGCTATCATTCACTTTTTGCCGAAGTTGACTACAGCGGTACCATCAACCTTGGTAGCGATAGTAACAGTAACCCTTATTGTCATCGGTTTAGACCTTGAAGCACGTACCGTGCTCGACTTCTTAAAAGATATGACAGGTGATAGCGCAGCAACCATTGCTGGTGGCTTACCTGAGTTTCACGTTCCTATGGTGCCTTTTACTTTTGAAACGTTTAAGATTATCTTCCCTTATGCTCTAATCTTAGCGGCAATTGGTTTAATCGAATCACTACTAACACTAAGTTTAATTGATGAAATAACCGAAACTCGTGGTCAAAGTAATAAAGAATGTATCGGTCAAGGCGCAGCTAATGTAACGTGTGGCTTCTTTGGTGCAATGGGGGGTTGTGCGATGA
Organism: Pseudoalteromonas mucoides; assembly: GCF_049257175.1. Classification (NCBI taxonomy): domain Bacteria; kingdom Pseudomonadati; phylum Pseudomonadota; class Gammaproteobacteria; order Alteromonadales; family Pseudoalteromonadaceae; genus Pseudoalteromonas; species Pseudoalteromonas mucoides. The sequence goes on along the minus strand of NZ_JBMMUC010000014.1, from coordinate 14,860 downwards.
TTGGCCAATCTATGATCAATATTAATTCAGGTGGCCGTTCTCGTCTTTCGGGCATCACTGCTGCATTAATGTTATTGGGCTTTATCATTTTCGCCGCAGGCTTAATTGAAATGATCCCACTTGCTGCGCTTGTTGGTGTGATGTTTATGGTAGTACTTGGCACGTTTGAATGGGCAAGCTTTAAAATGATGAAGCGCGTACCAAAATCTGATGCGTTTGTTATTGTATTAGTGTCTGGCGTGACTGTGGTGACAGATTTAGCAATCGCGGTGTGTGTCGGTGTAATCGTATCTGCTTTAGTGTTTGCATGGCAACACGCTAAGCATATCTATACCACTAATTATATAGACCAAGACGGTGCAAAGGTTTACGAATTACATGGTCCATTATTTTTCGGTTCAGTTAAAAGCTTTGCTGAGTTATTTGATGTTAAAAACGACCCTAAAGATGTGATCATCGAATTTAAATACAGTCGTGTTGCCGATCACAGTGCGATTGAAGCAATAGATACCCTTGCTGATAAGTACACAAAAGCAGGTAAACAACTACATTTACGTCATTTAAGCAAAGACTGCACACAGTTATTGCATAAAGCGCGTGACCTGGTAGAAGTGAATGTTATTGAAGATCCTACTTATAAGGTAGCTTCTGATAAACTCGCTTAAATGCTCTGTTTTATAAAAAGCGAAGGCATAGCCTTCGCTTTTTTCGTTTTAGGATGTTATTACTAACAAAAAGCGAGCAGGAGGTTATGATGCAAAATTGGCTTGCATGGGCAAAACAAATTCAGGCTATCAGTCAAACAGGGAAAGCATATACAAAAGATGACTACGACATGGAGCGTTACGAGCAATTACAAGATTTAAGCTATAAAATGATTGCTAGCTTGGCTGAGCAACCAGTCGAAAAAGTAGCTAACTTATTTATTAATGAACACGGTTACCCAACACCAAAAGTCGACTTACGTGCAGGGGTGATCAAAGATAATAAAATTTTACTCGTGCGTGAACGTACAGATAACTGCTGGTCTTTGCCTGGTGGTTGGGCTGATGTGAATGAGGCACCAAGCGCGGGGATTATTCGAGAGGTACTTGAAGAGTCTGGCTATCATGTCAGTAACCCGCGTTTAATTGCATTAAAAGACCGAGCGCTTCATCCTTATCAGCCAGTTTCAATTCAACATATTTATAAGCTATTCTTTTTATGTGACTTTATAGGAGGGGAAGCAAAAATAAATATTGAAGTTTCAGACATCGACTTTTTTCCTTTAGACAATTTACCCGAACTTTCAATAGGGCGAGTCCTTAATGAAGACATCAGGCTGCTGTTTGATTGTCATCAAAATCCAACTAAATCACTGTATATTGATTAGGTCAGCTTACAAAGCTCGACTGTAAGGTGTGTGGGCTGTATAATTCGCGGCCTCTTTATATTGTGTTATTGCCTGTACTAACTCCCCATCAATGGGTGAGTTTACTTGCCCTTATTTGCTTAGGAATTCATCTTGATCTCAACCGCTAATATCACCATGCAGTTTGGTGCCGAACCTTTATTTGAAAACATTTCCGCTAAATTTGGTAACGGGAATCGTTATGGCCTAATAGGGGCAAACGGCTGCGGTAAATCAACGTTTATGAAAATCCTCAGCGGCGCACTTACCCCGACATCGGGTAATGTTTCAATTACCCCAGGGCTAAAAGTGGGTAATTTGAGCCAAGACCAATTCGCTTTTGAGCAATATTCAGTAGTAGACACTGTAATCATGGGTGACGTTGAGCTTTGGAAAGTAAAGCAAGAACGAGATCGTATTTATTCTCTGCCTGAAATGAGTGAAGAAGAGGGCATGAAAGTGGCCGAACTTGAAAGCATTTTTGCTGAAATGGATGGCTACAGTGCAGAAAGCCGCGCAGGTGATATTTTATTAAAAGCAGGTATTGAAGAAGAGTTTCATTTTGGTTTAATGTCACAAGTGGCGCCAGGTTGGAAATTACGTGTGTTACTTGCTCAAGCGTTGTTTGCAAACCCAGACATTCTATTACTTGATGAGCCAACCAATAACTTGGATATACATACCATTAATTGGTTAGAGCATGAGTTAAACCAACGTAAATGCACCATGATTATCATCTCCCATGACCGTTACTTTTTAAATGCAGTATGTACCCATATGGCGGATATAGATTATGGCGAATTACGTATCTATCCGGGTAATTATGAAAAATATATTGAAGCGTCAACACTCATACGAGAGCAACTACTTGCCGGTAACGCCAAGAAACAATCAGAAATCGATGAATTGCAAGATTTCGTAAACCGCTTTGGCGCAAATGCTTCTAAAGCAAAGCAAGCAAGCTCTCGAGCTAAAAAAATGGATAAAATTAGCCTTGATGAAGTTAAATCATCAAGCCGTATGGCACCTTCTTTGTATTTTGATGAAGGCAAGAAAATGCATCGCCAAGCATTGATCCTTGAAGAATTTGGTCATGGTTTTGATGGCGAAGTTTTGTTTGAAGGTGGCGAGCTTATTTTAGAAGCTGGTTCAAAATTAGCCATTATTGGTGAGAATGGTGTGGGTAAGTCGACTTTCATTCGTTGTTTAGTCAATGAATTAGAGCCAAACCATGGTGTTATCAAATGGTCAGAGAATGCATCAATTGGCTATTGCCCACAGGACAGCAGCAAAGACTTTGACAACGATTTAACACTATTTGATTGGATGTCGCAATGGCGTACAGCTAAGCATAACGACCTTATGGTACGTGGTATGTTAGGTCGCTTGTTATTTACAGCGGATGATGCCAATAAGAAAGCTAAAAACTGCTCTGGTGGTGAAAAGAATCGTTTATTGTTTGGTAAGCTGATGATGCAAGATGTAAACGTATTAGTGATGGATGAGCCAACCAACCACATGGATATGGAAGCCATTGAAGCGCTAAATAATGCCTTGAAAGACTTTGAAGGTACGTTGATATTTGTCAGCCATGACCGTGAGTTTGTATCATCACTTGCTACTCGCATTATTGATATACGCGATAAAAAAGTGGTTAATTTCCACGGCACATTTAACGAGTTTATGGCCAGCCAAGCTGAGTCAATGCAATAGTGTTTATGAGTAAGAGCTGATATAGCTCTTACTCTTTTACTGCTGGTTTAAATCGTTTTACATATCTCAATGTTACAAAATTAATTATAGCCATTAATACTGCAATTTCATAACGGCTAAATGCAACAGCAATACCGATTAAGCCCATATTCCAAATACTTGCTGCTGTGGCTGTGCCGTATGTAGAATTTTTATTTTTTAAAATTGCGCCACCACCAATAAAACCTATACCGGTAATTATTCCTTCGAGTACTTTTGATTCAGCTTCGGAATTCGTTAGTACAGACATGCCAACGAGCGCATAACCACAAGATGCAACCGCTACTAAAGGAAATGTCCTTAGTCCAGCACCATGATTTGAGCGTTCTCGATCAAAAGCCATTGGCAATGAAAGCATATATGCAATGCCAAGTTGAATAAGATTTTTAACTATTTCATTCCATTGTAAGTCTAATTCCATTTTTGTACTCCAAAAATTAATAATTAGACATAACAAGCAAATAGCAATCCAATTTTAAAATCAAATAAATCAATAGGTTGTTATTTAAGGGGATAATTAAGAGGAGCGTCAATGGGAAAATATTACATCCAAAGTGTTCCTTTCATACAGTTTATTACAAACTTTGACTAATACCTTTTAAATGAACACGGCTATAATTTACCAACGTTATAGGATCGCTTTATTAATTTTTAATTGGGTGTGGAAGGGAAGAATAAAATGCACAAACTTATTATTTGTAAAATATGTCTGGTTTTCACCTTGAGCGGCTGTACCGTAGCTGGGTTTGTTGTTGACAGTACAATTTATACCAAAGCAGATAAAAGTTATTATGCAGACCTAGCGCTATCACATCCAAGTGAAACACCAAAAATTAAGCAACCAACATCAGGTGTTAATACTTTGTCGTTTACAGATTTAGGTTTAGCTGTTGATAGCTATTTAGTGGGGTTGGTTCAACAAGGTACAAAGCCAGAGGTTGTATGTACGCAGGTATCAAAGTCAGTAAAAATCTGTGAGGAAGTAGATGCATATGCCCCCACAGATACTGAATTAACTAATCAAGCAGATACTGTTGATGAAATAATAGGTGTTCGTCTATAAAGCTACTTATGAAAAAATAGCTATGATCATAACCTGCATGCATATTGATTTCTGCAGGGTAGTCTTTTTCATTCACTTGTTGAAATAAGTTTTCGATTTTTAACTGTTCAAGCAAAAAATTATCTGCTTCACCTTGATCAACGCGCATAGGCACAAAATCATCGGATTTTGCTTGCTGCATTAGCGCACAAGTGTCGTATTGTGCCCAAGTCGATTTATCATTGCCTAAATAATGACTAAACGCTTTTTCACCCCACGGGCATGCCATAGGGTTAGTAATAGGGCTGAACGCCGATGCACTGGTGTAGGTATCTGGGTTGCGCAGTGCAATCATTAATGCGCCATGTCCGCCCATTGAATGCCCGCTAATGGCTTTTTTATCAGATACAGGAAAGTGTTGCTCAATCAGTGCTGGTAGCTCATGTACTACATAGTCATACATATTGTAATGTGTATTGTAAGGGGCTTGGGTTGCATTAACGTAAAAGCCAGCACCTTGGCCGAAGTCGTAGCTGTCTTCGTCAGGCACATTCTCACCACGGGGGCTGGTATCGGGTGCTACTATGGCAATACCAAGCTCAGCAGCTTTTTTAAATGCCCCAGCTTTTTGCATAAAGTTTTCATCGGTGCAAGTTAAGCCAGATAACCAATAAAGTACAGGGACCTTATTTGTTTGGCTTGCACCGGGAGGTAAAAATACCGCAAAGCGCATTTTACAATGGGTACTGGTTGAGGTGTGGCTGTATTGTTTATGCCAACCATCACTTACTTTGACCGTTGTTAAATTATCTAACATAGCGTCCTCGCTAAAAAGCCATGAAATAAGACTCATGGCTTGTATTAATCAGAAATATTAATAATGAATTACTGTACGAATACTTTTGCCTTCGTGCATTAAATCGAATGCTTCATTAATACCTTCAAGCTCCATGGTATGGGTGATAAAGTCATTTAGTGCAAACTCACCAGCCATATATCGCTCTACAATTTCAGGTAATTCTGAACGGCCTTTCACACCACCGAACGCACTACCACGCCAAACACGACCAGTTACTAACTGGAATGGGCGAGTTGAAATTTCTTGGCCGGCACCTGCCACACCGATGATCACAGATTCCCCCCAGCCTTTATGGCAACATTCAAGAGCAGAGCGCATAACATCTACGTTACCTATGCACTCAAAAGAGAAATCAACACCACCGTCAGTCATCTCAACGATCACTTCTTGTATTGGCTTATCGAAGTCTTTTGGATTGATTAAATCTGTCGCGCCCAGTTTTGTCGCTAATTCAAACTTTGAAGTATTAATATCAATACCAATAATACGACCTGCACCAGCCATTTTTGCACCGATAATAGCTGATAGACCAATACCGCCTAAACCAAATATAGCAACAGTATCCCCAGCTTGAACTTTTGCTGTTTTAGTTACAGCGCCCATGCCTGTCGTGACACCACAGCCCAATAAGCATACTTCTTCAAGTGGCGCTTCTTTGTTTACTTTAGCGAGCGAGATTTCAGGTAACACAGTGTATTCAGAGAATGTTGATGTGCCCATGTAATGATAAATTGGCTGGCCATCTTTATAAAAGCGGGTAGTACCATCAGGCATTAAACCTTTGCCTTGTGTTTCGCGCACTGCTGAACATAAGTTAGTTTTACCAGAAGTACACATTTTACACACGCCACATTCAGCAGTGTAAAGTGGAATTACATGATCACCAACCTCAACACTTGTGACGCCTTCACCTACAGCATAAACAACACCGGCGCCTTCATGACCTAAAATTGCAGGGAAAATACCTTCAGGATCTTCACCTGACAGAGTAAAAGCATCGGTATGGCAAACACCGGTTGCAGTAATTTTAACCATAACTTCGCCTTTTTTGGGCATCATTACATCCACTTCTTCAATAGACAGTGGTTGTTTAGGGCCCCAAGCGATGGCGGCTTTTGATTTTATAAATTCTGACATAATGACTCGCTTATTTGTTAGTAACGGTAAAAACAATAACGTTATTTTATTTGTTTCTCAAACAATGTTAATCTCAATTTTACTAAAACACTTTTACAGTATGGTAATAATGAACCGTTGGTTAGGAATTGATGAATTTATTGCAGTGGGCGAAGAGGGCAGCTTTACGCGTGCAGCAGAGACTTTAAATGTGTCTGTTGCTCACATTAGTCGTCAAGTCACGGCTCTTGAGCAACGATTAAACACACAGTTATTAACACGCACTACCCGTAAAGTAGTGTTGACCAAAGAAGGCGAGACTTTTTTACATCAAATAAAGCATTTACAGCATGCAATGGACGATGCAACAGCATTACTTGCACAGCAGCAAAATACTCCAAAAGGAAAAATTAAACTGACTGCTCCTGTAATGTACGGTGAAACATTTGTTATGCCAGCAGTTCATAGTTTTATGCAACAACACCCTGATGTTGAAATTGTAATGGCATTAAGTAACCAACAAGAAAACTTGATAGAAGGAGGCTTTGATTTAGCCATTCGCCTTGGTCACTTAAAAGACTCAAGCCTTAAAGCACGTCGATTAAGTGCACGTCATTTTGTTATTTGTTGTTCACCCGACTATTTAACCCGTTATGGTGAACCGCACACGCTCGCTGAATTACAGCAACATCAATGTTTAATCGGTAACAGTAGCTACTGGCGAGTGTGTGAACAAGCAAAAGATAAACATATTAAAATAGCAGGGCGGTTACAATGCAATAGTGGTTGGGCGTTAGCTGACGCTGCTAAAAAGGGCCTAGGAATAGTGCAACTGCCTAATTACTACATAGAAGATGACTTAGCGAACGGAAATTTAGTACCTATATTAACCAATAATCAATCAAAGCCTGAAGGGGTTTGGGGGGTGTACCCACCTCGGCAATTTGTTGCAACCAATGTAAAAGCCTTATTGGATCATTTAGTTGCGAGCTTAAATTAACCGACTTTTAATAATTTGATTAATGCTATGTTCAAGTATCAGATTTATAATTGTTTTTTACACTTTCCCTAATACCAATTTAAAACAAAAATATGCTAGTATGGCAACTTATTTGGCCTAAGATGTGACCATAATTAATTATGTTTCAACCAGTTAGTCTATTTATTGGACTTAGATATAGCCGCTCCTCGAAAGGGAACGCGTTTATTTCGTTTATTTCGTTTTTCTCCATTGCAGGCATTGCCATTGGTTTGATGGCACTTTATACCGTCAGCTCAGTCATGAATGGCTTTGAGGATAATTTAAAATCGAATATGCTCGGTTTAATTCCTCATGTTGAAGTCTCTGCAAATAATAAAACTCAACAGCAAATGCAGACACTACAAAATAATGTGGTCTCGTCAAATTATGTCAAGCATGCCAGCCTTTATCGTCATGGCGAAGCCATATTGCAAACTAACAAAGATTTACATGGGGTGCTATTACAAGGGCTATATGATGATAATGCCTCGCTTTATAAAATTAGCGATAAAATAGTGCAAGGTGAGTGGGATAAAGTGCTGGCCACGCGCTATAACATTGCTGTTAGCCGCTATTTAACCCGTAAACTCGGAATTGGTTTAGGCGATAAAGTACGAGTGATTATGCCAGGTGCTTCAACTTACACTCCTCTTGGGCGCGTGCCTAGCCAGCGTTTATTTACCGTTGCTGCAATCTACGAAACTGGATCAGAAATTGATATGGGGCTTGCTTTTACCAGTGGTGAGTCACTACAGCGGGTATTAAAGCAATCAAGTAATGTTGCGCCTAATTTAAGTATTTCATTACAAGACCCGTTTTTAGTTGATGACTTTAAGGCCAGTACAAACTTGTTTTCAGATTTTCAATTAACAGACTGGCGACAATCACAAGGGACATTATTTGCAGCGGTTGCTATGGAAAAGCGCATTATGTCTATTTTATTGGCGTTGATCGTTCTGGTTGCCGTATTTAATATAGTGTCAGCATTAACAATGATGGTGAGCGAAAAACAAAGTGAAGTCGCCATTTTACAAACACTCGGGCTTACTCCAAACCAAGTACAACAGGTTTTTATGATTCAAGGTTTGTACAATGGTGTAATTGGCACAAGCATTGGTGCAGCACTTGGTTTATTACTGAGTGCCAATATTAATGAAGTGTTGTCAGCTGTTGGTTTGAATGTGTTGACGGGGATTCGTCTACCGGTCAAATTCGATGTCACAAGTTTAGTTTTAATTGCGCTGGGAAGCATCGCGATGAGTTTTTTAGCTACCTTATATCCGGCAAAAAAAGCCGCTAAAGTAAGCCCCGCAGAGGTATTGCGTTATGAATGATTTAGTTATCCAGTGTGAAAAATTGAGTAAATCCTATCAAGATGGTGAGAACCAAGTTGATGTATTAAAGGGGGTAGACTTAACATTACACCAAGGTGAAATGCTGGCAATAGTGGGTAGCTCAGGCTCTGGTAAAAGCACGCTTTTACATATATTGGGCACTTTGGATAGTCAAAGTGATGGCGTAGCAAAAATCAAAGGGCAACAAGTCGCTGACTTATCGAGAAAAGAGCAAGCCAAATTTAGAAATGAAAACTTAGGCTTTATTTATCAGTTTCATCATTTATTAATGGAATTTAACGCCGTTGAAAATGTAGCAATGCCGCTATTAATTAAAGGATTGAGTGCAAAAGACGCTAACACCCAAGCCTTGGCAATGCTTGATAAAGTAGGGCTCTCTCATCGTAGTTTACATAAGCCGTCTGCATTATCAGGTGGTGAAAGGCAGCGCGTTGCCATTGCGCGTGCGTTGGTTACACAACCTGCCTTAGTACTCGCTGATGAACCTACGGGAAACCTTGATAAACAAAACGCAGTTAAAATTTATGATTTAATTAAAGAGCTTAATGGCAGCCTAAATACCAGTTTTGTTGTTGTAACGCATGATTTAGAGTTAGCTGATAAGCTTGGCAAAATAGCGTATTTAGACGAAGGTAAAATAGCCATCAAAGAGAGCAATCATGTTGCTTAGTGCATTTTTAAGTAAACGTTTTAGAGCGCATTCAGGGTCTAAAGAAGGTCAAAACGGTTTTGTCAGTTTTATTGCTAAAGCCTCTACGATAGGTATTTTACTTGGTGTTGCTGTATTGATTGTTGCTTTATCTGTGATCAATGGATTTGAGCAGCAATTAGTGCACCGTTTGTTAAGTGTGGTGCCTCAAGTTGAATATGTAGCACCTAATAGACCCATAGAACAATGGCCCAGTAAAGTTGCTAACTTGGCTAAGCAACCAGGTGTCACTGGTGCAGCTCCGTTTATTAGTGTAAATGGTATGGCCCAGTATAAAAGTGATTTAAAAGCGGTTGAAGTACGTGGTGTTAGCCCCGAGCTTGAAAAAAACGTTTCTTCAATTAACCAATACACTCAAGGGAAGTTAATCAGCCAATTAAGCTTGGATGAAGTTATATTAGGTGCGCAAGTTGTTAAACAATTACAATTACAGCAAGGTGATTTAGTCACTTTATTAATTCCTCAAGTGAACCAAACTGGCAGTGATATATTAGCGCCAAAGCGCGTTACGTTAACCTTAGCAGGTATTGTAAAAATGGGGGGGCCAATAGATAGCACAGCGGCATTTATTCATTTAGCGAAGGCGCAATCTTTACTCGGCTACAGCCCGCAGCAAGTGACCGGATTACGCTTACAGGTGAATGATGTATTTTATGCTCACCAGATAGCGCTTAGGGTGGGACAAACCATTCCTGATTATGTTTATATCTCCAGTTGGTTTAGAACCCAAGGCAGTTTGTACCAAGACATTCAAATGGTGCGTACCATTGTTTATATTGTGGTGTTTTTAATTATTGCCGTTGCTAGCTTTAATATTGTCTCATCGTTAGTGATGGAAGTTCGTGAAAAGCAGGCCAATATTGCTATTTTAAAAACGATGGGGGCAAAAGATAGCACAATATTAGCAACCTTTGTTATGCAAGGTCTCACCCAGGCATTTGTAGGTGTTGTATTGGGATGTTTTATTGGTGTTTTTTTAGCGCTGAACATTAGTAGCTTATTTACTTGGCTGAGCCAATTATCCGGTGCTAACCCACTCGAAGGCGTTTATTTTATTGAGTTTTTACCAAGTAAATTAGTTTGGCAGGATATCGTTATTACCGTTATCGTGACTTTTATATTAGCAGTGCTCGCAACTATCTACCCAGCATGGCAAGCAACCCGCGTTGATCCAGCAAAAGTACTCGGGAACTAATTTTCTAACATATTAAAAGGATTTAATATGCGCTCTCATTTTACAATAATTATGTTCATAGCTGAGCCTACATCTTAGCTATGAACGTTGACCATGAAGGTCATGACTTCCCATTAAATATGTAAAAATACTAGCTACATATTCACAATGTATAATCTCTGTTTAGCGCGTAAGTTCAAAAAAATTCACGTTGGTAATGATTTGGCTTTTTAAAAATCGTGGTATGGTTATGAAAGAAAACCATTTATAGGGGCAACCTAACCATGAGCTTTAAACTTGACCACGTCTATTTTAATATTTGATAACTTACCACGGAAGAATAAATATGAATTATATCCATAGTACAATTGCACAACTTAAAAACACCAGCCCAGCGCAATGTGAATTTTATCAAGCAGTCGAAGAAGTGCTTGAATCACTTGAGCCAATTTTAGAAAACACACCAGAATATCAAACCAATGCCATTATTGAACGCTTAGTCGAGCCTGAACGACAACTTATGTTTAGGGTTCCTTGGGTGGACGATCAAGGCAAGATACATGTTAATAAGGGCTACCGCATTGAATTTAACTCCTCTCTAGGGCCTTATAAAGGTGGTTTACGTTTTCACCCTAGTGTTAATGCCAGCATTATAAAATTTTTAGGCTTTGAGCAAATTTTTAAAAATGCTTTAACTGGTTTACCAATTGGTGGCGGGAAAGGTGGGGCGAACTTTGATCCTAAAGGTCGTTCTGACGGCGAAATTATGCGTTTCTGTCAATCATTTATAAATGAATTATATCGCCATATAGGCCCAACTACCGATGTGCCCGCAGGGGATATTGGTGTAGGTGCTCGTGAAATTGGCTATATGTTTGGCCAATATAAACGCTTAACTGGTCGCTATGACGGCGCATTTACAGGAAAAAGCTTAGCCTGGGGCGGCTCACTAGTACGTAAAGAAGCAACAGGCTACGGCGCTGTTTATTTTGCTAATTATATGCTGCAAGAGTGTAATGATTCATTACAAGGTAAGCGCTGTTTAGTGTCTGGTGCTGGCAATGTGGCGATTTACGCTATGGAAAAACTTTATCAATTAGGTGCGACACCAATTAGTTGCAGCGACTCAGGTGGTACCCTTTACCATGAAACAGGTATAGATCTAGCACTAATAAAAAATATTAAAGAAGGGAGTAGAGGCAGCTTATCGAGCTACTTAGATACCCACACTGATGCGCGATTTATTCCCAGAAATGAATACCCCGAGGATGGCCATGCGGTTTGGCGCTTTAGTGCTGATGCTGCTTTCCCTTGTGCTACGCAAAATGAGCTAACCCACGCGGATGCTCAAGCACTTGTAACAAATGGCTGTATTTTAGTTAGCGAGGGTGCAAACATGCCATCTACACAAGATGCTATCAATGTATTCTTAGCTGCAAAAATAGCTTATGGCCCTGGAAAAGCAGCTAATGCGGGAGGGGTTGCAACCAGTCAGTTAGAGATGGCCCAAAACGCAAGCATGCAAACGTGGACCTTCGAAGAGGTTGATGCCAAGTTACAGCAAATAATGAAAAACATTTTCGACACAGCAAGTAGCACAGCCAGTGAATTTGGTGAACCGGGTAATTTGGTGCTTGGTGCAAATATAGCCGCATTTAGACGTGTTGCAGATGCCATGATAGAACAAGGTGTTGTGTAATAATCACGATAAAGTGCCCAATATGCAGTTATTGGGCATGTCATGTTTTATTTGTTGCTCTTTAGCGGATAATTAAGGCACTTATCTCAAATCCCTTTGCTACATTTATTTGCTCACGTAATGTGGGTTCATCAACTCATTAAATACATAAAATAATAAAGAGCATCAATTATGGCTAAAAAAATTTATTTAAAAAAAGCGGCATTAAACTCAACACTCCTTGTCAGCAGCTTTTTTTTATCCCACTCAACATTTGCCGCACAGCTTAAATATCAAGATCAAGGTCAACTCCATAAAATTGCAGCAGCCGTATCGCCAAAGCGCCTCGAAAGTGACGTTCAAACGCTGGTGGATTTTGGTACGCGCCATACACTGTCTGAAACCCAATCAAATACTCGTGGCATTGGCGCCGCGAGACGTTGGATAAAAGCCGAGTTCGAGGCAATATCTAAACAATGTGGTGGCTGCCTAGAAGTCATTGAAGTAAAAGATACAATCTCTGGCGAAAAACGCATTCCAGACCCAGTTGAAGTGGTAAATATTATCGCTATTCAGCGTGGTGTAGATGAGCCTAACCGCATGGTAATGATGTCTGGCGATATAGATTCACGTGTGAGTGATGTGATGGATTTTACTAGTGATTCACCAGGGGCGAATGATAATGCAACCGGTGTGGCAGGAGTGATTGAAGTTGCTCGTGTGTTATCAAACTATAAATTTAATGGTTCCATTGTTTATGCTGCGCTTTCAGGTGAAGAGCAGGGTTTGTTTGGGGGAAAAATACTCGCAAACCATGCCCAGCAACAAGGTTGGCAAGTTCATGGCGTATTGAATAACGACATGATTGGCAATATCACGGGTATTAATGGGGTTACAGATAATACAACAGCCCGTATTTTCTCTGAAGGTACACGCGTTATTGAAACCAAAGAGCAAGCCCATAAACGTCGGTTCACTGGGGGTGAAGTTGACTCAGCAAGCCGCAACCTGGCGCGTTATATTGATACCATTGCAGACAGATACATCCCAAATTTAGATACTATGTTGGTTTATAGGCTCGACCGTTTTGCCCGTGGTGGCCACCATAGACCCTTCAATGATATGGGGTATGCTGCCGTCAGGGTAATGGAAACCAACGAAAACTATAATCATCAACACCAAGATTTACGCACTGAAGACGGCATTGTTTATGGCGATACTATCGACGGCGTAGATTTTGACTACACCGCAAAACTCACCTCACTTAATGCAGTGAGTTTAGCCGCAATGGCTTGGGCACCAGCCCCGCCTAATGGAGTGGAAATATCAGGTGCGGTAAAACCAAGTACAACATTAAAGTGGCAAAGAAACACTGATACAACCACCGTTGGCTACAGAATTTACTGGCGTTATACCAGCGAGCCACAATGGCAGTTTAGCCGTTATGTAGGTGATGTAAGCGAAGCAACGCTCAAAAATGTAGTTATCGATAATTATTACTTTGGTGTCGCCGCAGTGAATAAAGACGGTATTGAATCACCCGTGGTATTTCCAGGTGACGTAGGTGCGTTTGAGCATACTATAAAGTAGTAAGTTAACTTTTCTTAGCGCGAGGCTATCTTGCGCTACCGCTTTTTGTTTCAGTCATAATAGTAGTAGGGCAGTGATAACAAATTAACTTATTGACTTTAAACATATTTACTTACCTTGTTCTCGTATAATAAAAATGTTGATTCTCGATTAAGTAAATTCTCGCAATGGGAGTGACTAATTTTTGTTGTCATCCTCATCATAAGTTAGTAGGTTAATAATACTTTTATAAATTTTAATTCGTATTGACATGATTACGTCCACTTTTGTGAAAGTGTTTATCGCTAATCTTGGTAAAACGCTGCTATATGAATTCGAGGTTGTAGTGGTAAATCGAAGGCTTGTTGAATTACGAAAGATAGTTCGAACTAAAAGTAAAACAGTCATTGATACGCTTCTTGAAGATCATAGCGCTTCTATTTGCATTTTATGTGCAACAGGTAAAGACCTGACTAAAGAGCATGTAATTCCCAAATGGACATTTGAGAATAATCAAAACAAGAACTTTGTCACAGGCATAAATGGTTTAAGCCAAAGTTATAGTAAAACTACCTTACCAGCATGCTCTCATTGTAATTCATATCTAATGGGCGCATTGGAGCGTAATTTAGAACTATTATTTCGCCATAAAGATTTATCAGAGCAGCATTTTTCAAATGACGAAAAGTCAAAAATAATTCTATGGCTCGAGTTCATTGATTATAAATTTAACGCTCTTGATTTAAGGCGTAAACTTAAAAAGCCTAAAGGCGGTGCTTATATCCCATATTTGGCTGATTTCCCAGTAAGCATTATGCAAAGAATGGATGATTCACCTAGTAAGATTTTTACATTATTTCGTAACAGTCTTAAGAAGTTAGGTGTTAAAAGTAGAGTAAATCAATTGAACTCACTTGTTACTTTTAAAACTACGAATGAGAGTTTCCATTTCTTTCATCAAACAAGTGAGTATATTTTTATAGAATTACCGCAACATAGTATTGCGTTGTTTTATCACTTTAACCAAGAGTTCGATGTTGAACGTGATGCATATGATTCTGCGATGGAAATAAGGTAGTGTTCAAAAATCTGTGTCATTTCAGTAAACTGATAAAAACAGGAATGACACATGACAAATCAATTCAACTTCGAAGATGCAGTTAAGGCACTTCAATCCGGTAAAAAACTTAATGGT